>NZ_JBFUET010000010.1:0-271846 GCF_056403815.1 Mesorhizobium sp. P2_E9 | reverse complement strand
GTTGGAAAGGGCGGACAGGAGCTAATGCACAAAGCCGGTTGAAACCGCCGGATCAGGAAAACCCACTGGGGCCGTGCACTATAAGTGCGAGCTTTCGATCGGGACCTGAAACGCGCGAATGGCATTATGGCCAGCGGCACATGAAAGGCCGCACCTACAGGTCGGATACATGGCCGCACCAACCAGCAACTGCAAAAGCTCACAAATCCCTTGCCAACGGAGAGCCGTCCATACACGGCCCCAAATGTCAGCCGTCCAGGATGGCCATTTCCAGCGCCTGAAAGCGGCCAATGCCGAAACCAGGTATCGCAAGCTGGCCTTGCGAATGGTCAAGGTTTCGTGCCAGATCTGCACAGCCAAGATCTGAGCGCCTACCCGGTTGACTATGATCCGCTTAGACGTCGAGCCTGCGGCGTCGCCCGGAGGACTTACCCCCGTGCCTCCAGCCAGTGGGGATAGGTGACATAGGCGGTGACCGCGCCTTGCTCGTGCGCGCAGATCGTGACCTTCTGGCCTTTGGACATATGCACGATCTCGCCCGGCCCTGCGGTGATGCTGCCTGACTTTCCGGACACCGACAGCCGCCCCTCGATGACAACCATCACATCATCGACGGCCATTGTCTCCTCGAGTGTCTGGTTCGGCCCATAGCGCCCATACCCTATGGTGATCGGGGAGGCATGGCGCTGGTCGACCAGATTGCCCACAAAAACGTCTCCGTCCTGTCCGGGGGAACGCTCCAGCGCAGCGTCGGTGATGGTGAACTTGCGAACCTTCACGGGAATTTCTCCTTCCAACTGGTGTCGTTGAGCGGTTGGCTCGAGTCTAAGCGTGGTGTCCACAGGGCGGCCTCCTTCACGTCGTCCTCGGCCCGAATCTGTCAAGGCCGGGGCTTAGCGCGAATGGCAATGGGGCGCTCGATACATTGCCGAGCACGCAATTGGCCCGCTTGCGAACATCAAGTCCGCTCAGGCGGTTGCGCCACCGTCGGCGGTCAGGATGGCGCCCGTGATCACGCTCGCGGCGGGACTTGCCAGAAAGACCACAGCGTTCGCGATTTCGCGCGGTTCGGCGTAGCGTCCCAGTGACGTCAGGCTTCGCTGGAAATCGGCAGCCTCCCCATCCGCCGGATTTGCATCCGTATTGGTCGCGCCGGGCTGCACGAGATTCACGGTGATGCCGTTCGGGCCGAGTTCACGCGAAAGACCGCGGGTGAAGGAGGTAAGTGCTGCTTTGGACATCGCGTAAACCGTTATGCCTGGGAACGGGACCCGCTCTCCCAGGGCCGAACCGATCGTGATGATGCGGCCTCCTTCGGTGAGATGCGGGATAACGGCTGTCGCAAACAGCACTGGCGCTCGCACGTTGACGTCCATCACGGCCTGATAGTCGTTCACGTCGATCTCGGCGATCGTTCCGGTGTGGCCGATAGCCGCGCTGTTGACGAGGATATCGAGTCCACCGAGCACCGAGACGGCTTGGCTCACTGAGCGCATGATGGCCTGCGGGGCGGCGCTGTCGGCTTGGATGGCGACTGCGCGACGCCCCATGCTTTCGATGGACTTGACCACCGCATCAGCCTTCTCGGCGGAGCGCCGGTAAGTAAATGCAACGTCGGCGCCGTTCTCCGCCAGTGCTAACGCGATCGCGGCCCCGATACCCCGCGATCCTCCAGTCACCAATGCACGCTTCCCACTCAGATCGATCATGTGTCCGTCCTTTTCTACCAACTTTGTTCAGGCATCCATTGGCTCGCGTAGGATGCGACACCCGCTCGACGGCCTGATCCGGGATTTGGTGTTCTGCATCGGTCCCGACTAGTGTCGAGAAGTGCCAAACCGTGTTGCGGGGGGAGGAACGCTTCCCGATGGCTGCACAAGGCAGCCATGGCAATCATCCTCAGGAGCGATGGCCGCTTCGTCCTGGAGCCTAGGGAAGCCACCGGCCCGGTAGGGCCCAGCCAGGCTGTCTGGATCCCGAACAGGCTGTTCGCACCGCCTCGGGCGGCCGCTGATGTGCACTCCGGATGGGCGACACCGCGCCCCCGGTGGTGTCCCGGTGATGGAAGTCGGTTCCTTGACAGGGCCTTGAACGGTTCGCGTTCTAGGGGTCGAGACCCCAAAGTTCCGGGTTCCGTTTGAAATACTCGATCAGCATCTCGGTGAGCACCCGCACTTTCCGCGTGGGATGCTGACCCGGCGGACGGACGACATACGCGGCCGCCGGAGGTACCGGATAGCGTGTCATGATCGGGACCAGCGCGCCGGAGGCCACATGTTCATGTGTGATGCAATCGGCCAGCCAGGCGATGCCGAGACCTGCCGCCGCCGCGGCGGCAAGCGCCGTAGCGCTATCGGCCTTGAACCTGCCCTGCGGCTGAACCGTGACAATCTTGCTGCCATCCATGAACTGCCAGGTTTCCGTTCCCTGCATGAGGGCTTGATGGGTGACGAGTTCGTCCGGAGTCTCGGGTGAACCGTGCGCTTCGATATAGTCCGGGCTTGCGACAAGCTTGCCATGGAATGGCCCGACGCGCTTCGCGATCAGGTTGGAGTCGTGAAGGTAGCCAGCCCGGATCGCGCAATCGAAACCCTCTGCGATGAGGTCGACGAACCGATCGCTGTAGGAGGTATGAATGTGAAGCTGCGGGTGCTGGCGCGCCATTTCCGCGAGCACCGGGGCGAAGTGGGTCGGTCCGAAAGAAACCGGCATGGCAACCCTCAGGCGGCCGCGCAACTCACCGCTGGGCAGAATCGTTTCCCTGGCCGTATCGATCTCGGCGCTGGCTCGGGCCGCATGGTCTCTGAACGTGATTCCCGCTTCCGTGAGCGCGGCGCCTCGGGTCGTTCGTGCAAGAAGCTGGACGCCAAGCTCCGCTTCGACCCGAAAGAGCCGTCGACTGACGATTGACTTGGAGACGCCGAGCCTGCGCGCGGCGGCCGATACGCCCCCTGCATCGGCCACTGCGACGAATGTTTGTAGATCTTCGATGTCCATCCGGCGTTCCTCATTCCGCGACACAGCTTGCCCAACTATGGCACTACCCCATCACACGAAGGAACAGCAAGTTGCGGCGAGGCAACATCGCCGCCGGCGGATGTCTCCCATGAACTCATTGCCGTCCATAGCGGCGGAGAAAGGACCTTTGTATGACCCTTCGTAACGGCCTTGATTCACTTCTCCGCCCCGAGGATTCGGTGCTCGTTCTCATCGACCACCAGCCGTACCAGCTCGCGAACCTGAACAGCCACGATCCGCACATGGTGGTCAACAACACAACCGCGCTGGCGAAGCTAGCAAAAGCCTTCAATGTTCCGACCATTCTCACCAGCGTGATCGCGGCGCGCGGTGGACTTCTCTTTAAGCATATCACCGACGTATTTCCGGGCCAGGAAGTCATCGATCGCACCTGGGTGAACACCTGGCAGGACGAGAATGTGGTGAACGTCGTCAAGGCGACCGGTCGCAAGCAGTTGATCATCGCCGGCCTGTGGACCGAGGTCTGCGTCGCAATGCCTGTGATCCAGGCCGCCGGCGAAGGCTGGGACGTGACCGTGATCACCGACGCGTCGGGCGGGATTTCGAAGGAGTCTCACGAAGTTGCCATCCAGCGCATGATCGCGGCCGGCGCGAACGTGATGACCGTGATGGCGCTCGCTGGCGAATGGCAACGCGATTGGGCGCGCACCGAGCATGTCGAGGAGTTGACCGAGATTCTCATCCAGCACTTCGGCGGCAGCGGCATCGCGTATCTTTGGGAGCAGCAGCTGCTCAACACGCCGGTGCCGAGCACTGCGGGCTAAGCTTGCTCGGGGATGTCGAGCGATCCGCTGCAGTGACCGCGCTGACTCTCGTCATCCCGTCCCGCAGCACGGCCGTCCGTGCGCTGAAGGCCTATCCTGGTATCTCGCACGGGATGCTGACGGCGAATGCTGGTGATGGCGTCGGCGGCACCGCGAAGGCCGCCGGCCGGGTCAAAGAGCTTCAGGTCCGCGACGACGGCATTTACGGACGGGTCGCTTGGACGGCCGCCGCATCCGCCTCGATCAAGGCCGAAGAGTACCGCTACCTCTCTCCCGTCATTCCGCACCGCAAGGCGGATGGCCGCGTTCTAATGATCCTCAGCGCGGCACTGACGAATACCCCGGCGCTCGATCTCGAAGCAGCGGCGGCAAGTGCAGTCTTTTCTCACCTCTCCGAAGAAGGAACCGAAATGGAGAAGATCCTGACGGCCCTGGGCTTGCCCAAGGGCAGCGGGGAGGACGCGGTCCCTTTCCGCCCTCAACGGCCTGCTCACGTCCAGCTCAGCGCTGGCCAGGGCAGCGGGCCTCACCGAGGATGCCAAATCGACGGCGGTGGTTGCTGCAGTCAACTCAGTGATGTCCGATCGCGGCAAGATCGCGAAGGCCGCCGGTCTGAAGGAAACGGCTACCACCGACGAGATCGTCGGCACCGTTTCGGCCGCACTGTCGGTGGGCAATCCCGATCCGACGAAGTGGGCGCCAGTCGCTGCTCTCTCCTATCCTGCGCTTCAGCGCCGTGCCCGACAGCGTCGAGGTGTATGTCGTCGACAATCCAGGCTCGCCCTATCTCGGCATAGCGGAAGCAGCCCAGGGGCCAACGGCCGGTGCGATTGCCAATGCGTTCCGGCACGCCACGGGAAAACGGACTTACGACCTTCCCCATACGCGCGAACGCGTGAGGGCGGTGCTGGGGTGTAAGTAGTGGCAAGGTTGGTCCCGACAGCGGATATTGCGGTTTGCCGTACTGTTTGATGGAAAACGGCCATACCCGACAGCGTTTGCTCTCAAACCTGTAATTGGCTGCGGAATCCAAAAATGTAGCGGCTGAAGGCGTGCTTCGGCGGCGCGTCGTTTTCGTCAGGATTGGGGAGAGGCGGCTTATCGGTGCCGGTTCATCTTATCTCGGGTATCCAGATATCACGGCCCACCTATCCGACCTCTGACGTGCAAGGTCTCGGTAGATCTTCTCGCGATCGCCATCATGTTTCTCAATGAGGGCGAGTACCTCTTGTCGGTCTAGCTTTCCGATCTTCATCAGAAATTCGAATTCGTGCTTTGGAATGGACGTTGCGAATCGGTCGAGTTTCGATCGCCGAGTTTCGTGAGCCATGACTCCGCTCCGTGCTGAATGCGTTAATGGCATCTAGGGCGAAGCTGATTTCCAGCAACGGTGTACGGCCCATCCTGGCCGCCGCCGTCCTGGATGCCGTTGAGCACAGGGATCTCTGGAAAATACTGCTGACGAGAATGCCCAGCGCAGTAAGGCAGCATGCTGGCGAATATTTCGACGACGCGCCCGCCCCCTGACCCCAAGAGGATTTCGAATCTGCTTTTTTCGCGCGCCATCCCGTCCGGTGGCTCAATTGATGTCGGCGATCGCAACGGCTCGTTCGCACAAATGAGGAACAAAAAATATCGTAGGCGATCGAGTCTGGCAGATCGGAGGATCGTCTCTCATGGACACCAGGGAACAACGCATCAAACGGCGAGCCTATGAAATTTGGGAGCGGGAGGGCCGTCCGGTTGGACGCGAGCAGGAGCACTGGGATCAGGCCGTGCAGGAGATAGAGGCTGAAGGTTCGGAGACGGAACGCGGTGCAGTCGTGCCTGACCCGACAGTTGGAGCCGGCTCAAAAAGCTCGAAGGATTGAACGTCGCAAAAGTTGTGACGCCTCCGTTTGGCGCCTTGATCGTCAAGCCAGGCAACCAAATTCGCGGAGCTTCGATTTTCGACTCCGCCTCAAAACGCGGGCCGCCGATTTTGCCGAACTCGTTGGCGTTCAATCCTCTCGACAACCCCGGTTACCACCACCGACGACCAAATCGACCACTCCATCCGCCGCTGAAACGACCGCCACCGGCAACCAAACGGATGATAAGGAGAAGGACAATCGCGCCGACGGTGGCGTTGACGATCAAGCTGATCGTTCCGATCCCGAGATGGATGCCCAAGCGAGGCAGCAACCAGTCACCGATGAAGGCGCCGATGATCCCGATTGCTATGTCCCCGATCAGACCAAAGCCGGCCCCCCGAACGATCTTCCCGGCCAACCATCCGGCAATAAGGCCGACTACCAATATGACAATGATGCTCTCGTTCGACAAATACATGGTGATCCTCCCGGGCTCCCTCGGTTAGCGTTTGGTAGGCTTGGGTTTTGGCGACCGCAGCAGCAAGGCGAGGGGAACGAGCAGCGCCGTCGCGACCGCGCAGTAACGAAAGACATCAATATAGGCGAGCAGCGAGGCCTGACGCGCTATCAACTGCCCTAGCCAGCCGATCGCCTGCTGCTTGGCTTCGATCATCGGCGAACCCTGGGCGGCGAAGTGCTCGGTCGCCTGGCGGAGAACCTGTTGATAGGTCGGTGACGACTGCGCGGTGTGGCCGACAAGGTTTGCCTGATGGAGTTGTGCGTTTTGAACGATCACGGTGTTGGACAGTGACACGCCGATGCTGCCGCCGATGTTGCGGGCAACGTTGATCAGGGCCGACGCCTGGTTGGTCTGCTGCGGAGCAAGACCGACGTAGGCCGCTGTCGAAATTGGGATGAACAGGAACGGCAGACCGATCATCAGAAAGATGCGCGCGAAGGCAAAGAAGCGGAAGCTGGCGTCCGGGGTGAGCGACGTCATATGCCACAGCGCGACGGCGACGACCGACATACCCGCCATGATCAGGTATTTGGGCTGAACTATGCCGGCAGCGAATCCGGAAATCGGCATCAGCATCAGCATAGCGATGCCGCCGGGCATCATCGAAAGACCGGACAGGGTCGCCGTATAGTCGAATGCGGTCTGTTGCAGCTGCGGCATCAACTGCGTGGTGCTGAATAGCACGGCGCCAACGGCCATCATCACCAGGAACGACGTGCCGAACTGACGAGTGAACAGCAGGCGGATGTCGACGATCGGATCGCGGTGACTGAACTCCCATGGGATGAGCAACAGGAACGAGATCGCCGAAATCACTGCAAAGGTCGTGATGAAGCCCGATGCGAACCAGTCGTTTCGCTGACCTTCATCAAGGAAGATTTCCAGGCAGCCAAGCGCGGTCGCCACCAGAATAAACCCGACCCAGTCTATTCTGAGGCCGCCCTTCAGCCGCTCCAGACGTTCGCGTTCGAGCACGTCCGGCTCGATGAGCAGCCACTGCACCAAGGCGACCGACATGATGCCGAACGGCACGTTGATGAAGAAGATCCAGTGCCAGGAGAAATGGTCGGTCAGCCAGCCGCCAATGGTCGGCCCGACTGTCGGTGCGACGATGACGGCGATGCCATAGAGGGCAAACGCCTGGGAGCGCTTTTCCGGCGGAAAGCTGTCGGCAAGGATGGATTGTTCGCTCGGCGCCATGCCGCCGCCGCCGAGACCTTGCAAGATCCTGAAGAAGATGAGCATTCCCAAATTTGGCGCCAGGCCGCACAGTAGCGATGCGAGGGTGAAGGTCGCCACGCAAAACATGTAATAGCGCTTGCGGCCGATCACGCTGGCAAGCCAGCCGCTGACCGGGATGATGACGGAATTCGCGACAAGATAGGTGGTGATCACCCAGGTGCTCTCGTCGATCCCGGCCGCCAGGCTGCCCGCGATGTTGCGCAGGGCCACGTTTGCGATGGACGTGTCCAGCACCAGCATGAAGGTCGCGATGGAGACGACGATGGCGATCAGCCAAGGGTTGCGTCCACCAGCAGCCGACCGACTTTCGCTTTGGACACTGGCCATTTCGTCACTCATCGCACCTTGACCGTCGGCACCACCGACAGGCCCGGGCCTAGCAGCACGCCGGGCGGTTTATCGAAGACGATCTTCACCGGCACGCGCTGCACCACTTTGACGAAATTGCCGGTGGCGTTTTCGGCTGGCAGCAGACTGAAGGCGGTGCCACTGCCCGCCTGGATGCTGTCGACGCGGCCGTGAAAGGTCTTTTCAGGATAGGCGTCGACATCGATGTCGACCGCCTGTCCCGGTCGCATCAGATCGAGCTGTGTTTCCTTGAAATTGGCCTTCACCCAGACTTCGTCCGGAACGAACATCATCAGCACCTGGCCGGGCTGGGCATAGGTACCGTTGGCGACCGAGATGCTGGTTGCCCGTCCGGTAACCGGCGCGGTGATGGTCGTGCGCGACAGCGTGGTGCGGGCCTGGACCTGGCTGGCCTTGACCTGATCGAGCTTGGCTTCGGCGCTCTTGGTCTGTGCCTGCAAAACGACCACTTGGCTCTTCGCGGCAGCCACGTTGGCTTCGGCGTTATCGAGAGCAGCCTGGTCCTGGCGCAGCGTCGAAGCGGCCTGCTGCGCCTGCTGTTGGGTGGCTGTGCCCTTGGCCAGAAGTTCACGGTTGCGCTGGTCCTCGGCCTTGGCGAAATCGAGTGCTGCTTGTGCCTGCGCAACCTGCTTCTGCGCCGCGTCGATCTTTGCGTTTTGTGCCTCTATCTGAGCCTCGACGTCGAGAATATCCGCTTGCGCCGCGGCGACTGCGGCATCGGCCTGTTTGAGGGTGGCCTGGTAATCGCTATCATCTATGCGCAGCAGGACGTTGCCCGCCTGAACCGGTTGATTATCGGTCACTGCGACGTCGGTGATACGTCCTGCGATTTCGGCGCTGACGGTTATCGTGCGGGCGTCGATGAAAGCGTCGTCTGTCGATTCGTACTGGCGCGCGTTCAGCCACCAGATCACCGCACCTGTCACGAGCAGCAATAGGACAAGGACAGCTGCGGCCGTCCAATAGGGATGGCGACGGGGAAAGCCGAGCGCATTCGACTTTTGCGGCCTATTGGCCTGTGGTCTATCGTCGACTGGCTTGCCTTGTTGGGAGCTTGGTTGTCCGTCACCCTCGCGCTGCTCTCGAGTTGGCCCAAATCTGTCATCGGCAGGATCCGCGTCAGGCTCGGCTATCTGAGTTTTCGTATCCAACGGAAATGACTCTCAGCTGGAGGAGGACATCCGCGGCGGCGGACGCGGGTCAACGGAATGCCTTGGCAAAAGTTCCTGCTCTGAAGTCACACCGGCGGATGAACGGCGACGTCATTCCCGCGGCTGTGCTGAGAGTTCATCCGCCTGCGAGACGCACCAGCAGGGCCAGCAATACGATGCCGACCAGGCCGGCGATGAAGATGAACCGACGCGTACGGGTTCGCAGAATGATCTCGCCCTGTCGTGCTTGCTCCGCCGAAAACACGGGTCCATCGTCCTTGTGGTCCTGATGCCGATCATCGCTCATGATTCGCCCATTGCGTGCCGTTGTCGAACGATAACCACGGCCCTGCGCGTGAAGTTCCGGATGCATCCCCTCTGAGAACAAAGAGGCGATCACACATACGTGAGCGCGGCATTGTTGTTGTTGAGATTGTTGCAGTCGCAGCGCTGACGGACTGGGACGAGCCCCTGGGTTCCGCTGGGTTCACGCCCTTAGCACTTTGCAGGAACGTTGGCGGTTTTGAAGAAACCCATAGATTGAGCGGTCAGGGCCGCCGACGGTGCCCGCGAGTGCTTCAAGTGCGCCTGAGTTCTCGTGCATGGCCGACCACCCGATCGGCGATATTAGGCCTCTTCATTTTCGCTCAGACTGGCCTTGTCGCTGCGTCACGGCGCAATAATTCTCGTTAAGGCGTGGGCGCTTCGACTGTCAAAAGGAGCCGAACATGAAACACCAAACACTCGACCAACTGAATGCAATCGCAAGGGTTGAACCCTTGGCGCCATATTCGACAATGACTCGAAGCCAACGTATCGAGCGTTGGGCAGAGCTTCTCGAACAACAGCCCGGGCGATGCCTTGGAGCACTTACAGGCACCGAATATCTGAGTCCGCAATCACGCAATGAGGCGCGCGGTGGGGGATCGCCAATCACTGTTGCCTTCGAGGATCCGGTATTGCGCGCGCTGGGTTTGAAAGACGACACCTACGGTGAGGCCAAACGCTTCTTCGAACTCACCGATTGGCAATTGCATGGAATCGTCTGCAGTTGCCATGTCGGTGCTACGATGCAAGCGCGGTGGGCCGCCGCTCGTGTCCGCGCGACAATCAGCAGGAATGGGTTTTTTGCTTGGCTAAGAGGGAGGATCGTACATTGAACTAACATGCGGGACGGAGCGTAGTGGCCTTTCCCGATGACGGAGAGCGCCCTTCCGCAACTGCTGTCCTGCTGCTAAACACCCGGACGGACCGCTCAATTCTGTTTGGTTTCTGCCGCTCCGCGGCAATGGGCATCGTGCAACTAGTCTTCTGGTTCGCGCGGCGGCCAGACAGCTTGCCCTCTTGTTAGACAATCACAACGTCTAGCGAGCGCGTGCTGGTGGGCGGGAGGATCAGCTTCTGGAGCGGCCCAATCGACTGGATTTTCTCAAGCAGTGAAAACCGGACAGCAAAAATCGGAAAAGACGCTGGCGCAGCTTCGCGCCTGAAGGGGAGATTGATCACCCAGCTTCATCGGCGGTCTCGGTGCTTTGGCGCCTCCGGCAAGAAGCCCGCCACTCCGGAAAGCGGCAGGCTTGGATGAACGAGATCACTGAATAATCTTCACGATCTTACGCGTGCCGGGATCAACTACAACGGTTTGGTTGTCGACCACGACGTAGCGGTATTTGACGTTGGGCACTTCAATGAAGCTCGACGGTGTCGGGCAGAGCCGTCCCGACATTAAGTTCCACCCCGGGAAGCTTGACGGAAGCCAGCGGCTGTTTGTGCACATACTCCTTGATCACTGTTTCCTGCTCGGGCTGGATGATCACATCCTGAGCGGCAGCAGCGCCAACACCGGCGAGTAGCAAAAGTCCTGCCGCGGTAGTGGTAAGATGCATCCTCATGATCATCTCCTTTCCTTTGTGAGCGAGCCCTTGCGCCGCGCGGTTTGATACCATTCGCAGCCGGGGCCTCACGGTCGTAACGCCATCGGATGTGGCTTGTTCCTTCAAATTTCCGCACTGTCGGTTTGCCAATTCGCCTGGAACGAAGTTTTTCCGTTGAGGTTTACCCAGCGAAGGGACTGACGCTTTCGAGGAGATTTTCCATGAAACATGTTCTGATCACCAGCATGTTGGCGCTCGGCATCGGATGTGGTGCCGCGATTGCTCAGACACAGCCGGCTGAAACCCAGTCTGGCGGCGACGCCAATTGCGCGGCCGGCACCGCCGGCTGTCAAAAGGGCTCGAAGATGAAGATGGGCGAGCAGGCCCAAGGCAAGGCCAAGGCCCAGACGGACCAGCAGGCTCAAGGCAAGCCCAAGCTCAAGACCGACGAGCAGGCTCAGGGCAAGACCAAGGTCAAGACCGAAGAGCAGGCCCAGGGCAAGGCAGGTGCAACCACCCCCGATCAGCAGGCTCAGGGCAAGACCAAAATCCAAACAGACCAGCAGGCCCAGGGCAAGCCCAAGGTCCAGACGGACCAGCAGGCTCAGGGCAAGACCTCGACACAGACTGATCAGGGGTCGACTGCTTCCATCACCAATGTGACGGTCGAACAGAAAACCCAGATCACCCAGGTCATCAAGGAGACCAAGGTCGAGCCGGTGTCCAACGTCGATTTCGACATTTCGGTCGGCATTGAGGTTCCCCGGCACAAGATACGGTTGCATCGTCTGCCGGCGCGTATCGTCAAGATCGTCCCAGCCTACGAAACCTACGAGTATTTCCTATTGGCCGACGGTCGGATCGTCATCGTCGATCCGGACACGTTGAAGATCGTCCTTATCCTGACCTGACTTTGTGCCTATCGCACCGAAACGCCCGCCACATCCACGTGGCGGGCCTCTCTATCTACTGATGAATCGACTGTGGGCGAACGGAACCAGGAAGACCTTTCCGCGTCATAGAAGCAGATTCCTATGCAGCTACCGGAGTTGACATCGATGTTTAGGCTCCTTCTTGTCGTCGCTGCGGCGCTCGCCCTCGCACCCAGTGAGACGGAGGCGGCCAAGCTTGACCAACTTGCCGTAAATCAGGCCCAATTTGGCGTCGGCCAACCCAAAGGCGTCAACCCAGCCGTACTGAAAGCGCAGATTCTTCTGGATCGTGCCCGATACTCGCCGGGCCTGATCGATGGCCGCCTTTCAGAGAACTTCGCCAAGGCGGTTAGCGCTTTTCAGACCGCGAACGGATTCCAGTCCGATGGCAAGCTCACTCAGGACACTTGGGACAAGCTGATGGCAACCTCCGCAAGTCCGGCCCTGGTAGCTTACGAGGTGACGCGCAAGGATGTGCGCGGACCCTTCACCAAGCGGATTCCGACCCGTATGGAGAGGATGGCCCGTCTGCCACGGCTGGGCTATCGCAACGCTGTGGAGAGGTTGGCGGAGCGCTTCCATATTAGCGAACAATTGCTGAGAAGGCTCAATCCCGACGCTGGCTTCGGGAGGGCCGGTGCGACCTTGATGGTGCCGGATGTGGGCCGGGGCGATCCTCCTGCCGTCGTTGCCAGCGTCGAGGTCGACAAGGGCGCCCGCCTGGTGCGTGTGCTCGATCCTTCCGGCAAATGGCTCGCAATCTACCCCGCATCGATCGGGAGCGATGAGAAGCCGGCGCCGAGCGGCATGGCAGAGATCAAACGCGTTGTGCACAATCCAACCTATCACTACGATCCGCGCTTCGCCTTCAAGGGAGTGAAGACCAAGCGGCCTTTCACCATAGCTGCTGGACCGAACAATCCCGTCGGATCGGTCTGGATCGATCTCTCGATCGAAAGTTACGGCATTCACGGCACACCCGAACCCGGCAAGATCGGCGCGACTTTCTCACACGGCTGCATCCGGCTGACCAACTGGGATGCCGAAGACCTCGCCTCTATGGTGCAGAAGGGCACGAAAGTTAACTTCAAGGACGAGATGACGGACGCAGGCGTCAAGCTCGCCGATTAGACCATGCGCACTTGGCTATGGGCTGCCCAGGCGTCAAGGATCCCGACCGAAATTGGAAACTCAG
Source organism: Mesorhizobium sp. P2_E9 (assembly GCF_056403815.1). NCBI lineage: Bacteria > Pseudomonadati > Pseudomonadota > Alphaproteobacteria > Hyphomicrobiales > Phyllobacteriaceae > Mesorhizobium > Mesorhizobium sp. P2_E9. The sequence goes on along the minus strand of NZ_JBFUET010000010.1, from coordinate 258,907 downwards.
CGCCTTTCGCCGTCTTTGCGGACTTTTGAATGCCTCATAGGTCTAGCCATGTGCTGGGGCAAGGCAGCTAGGATTCGGCTGGAGGACCTAAAAATGGATTTCAGCGCCGGCCTGTTCGTCGAACAAAACTGAGCAGCCTCGCGCAAGCGCAACCGTGGAAAGAGCGTTTGCCACCACATCGTCCGGCGACACGAAATCGCCAGTCAGCACCCGCAACTCTTCCACGCCTTCAGCCATCGAGACAAAATTCCCGACCGCTCGATCGTGCTTGCAGGCCTCGACCACGCAAAGCAGATCGATCATTTCGAAGCTGCGCATGTTGAGCCTCCACTAAAATCGTCCCTTACAGGGTCATGAACGCATTAGCGGAATGTAACGTTCCCGACCCCTCGATTGTACGTTTATAGCCAAGGGCCACAAGGGTGATTGCCAGCCTGCTGACAGGTTCTAGCTCTTGTGGGCGGCAACCCCTCAAGAAGCCGCAGTGGCCGACGCGGGCTTCACTGTTGTCTCGGTAACACCGGGTCGGCCACTCTATCGCTTCGACTTCGGAGTGAACTCTTCGACCCGGACCTTGTCGCGATCGGCGCGCTCACCTCAGCGCCCACCAAACGATGGCGGCACACAGCAAAAACACGAGCGCGGCACACGTAATCAATATACCTCTTCGCGATTGCCATCTTGGCGGCTCAGCCGGTACAAGCCTGAACTGCTGGGCATGCTCCGTAGCGATTTTCAGGAGGGATGAAGCCGTTTCGTGCGGCGTCCACCCCTGCGCTTCCGAGGCAGTCACCAGCGCTGCGAATGCGGCTTCCAAGGCGACCTCACAGTTGGCCTCCCGGTCTGGGCTATCCTTTGGCAATATGGGTGGTTCGACGGCTCGGGACATGCAGACAAATCGGCTTGCCGATGAAAGGTTCCCGGCGTGATCAAGGCAATCTGTCAATCACTGGCAGGGGTCAGCGATTATTCACCGTTTGTTGACCATATTAGCCAACACTCATAAGCGGACATGCTAGGTACCTCGTACATGCCTAAGGCCCCAGCGCATCGACCCAGCGCCGGGGCCTTTTTAGTTTTTCGTCCCTACAGCTGGGGTAGCGCCTACAGGCCTGCCAGTGGCCAATGCGCCCTCTATCACCTTGGGCGAGGCGTCCAGCCGTTCCATTGCCTTATGTACTGACGGTCTACAATCGCTTGAAGTCGGCAAGCCCTAACCGTATTCGCTGGCCTTCCGCATAGGCCAGTGCGAACGATTCCAGGTCGAATGATCGGGTCAGTTCCTGGTCATCCTCAACCACGCGGACGAACCATTCGCCGCAGGCCTCGATCACTTCAACACAGGGGCAAACCCAGGCGTTCAATGTTACATCATCCATTTCGCACTGCCTCCCGCGCAATTGGACAATCACGAATCTATAGGACCGCCGAAATCAGTCCTTCAAGTAACAAAAATCTGTAGGGTCTCGACCAAACTCAAATCGAGAGTCCGCGCCTTCTCCCTGCACGGAAGAAGCGCGCGGGCCGCAGGCCCACCCCGCCAAGCACCGGGATTGTCTGCCGAGCGACCGTTACCAGCAATAAAGTTTGACATATTGGGCGGTTGCGTACGATTCCGTACACCTGAGCCAGAGTTGCCTCACTCTTCCCGAAAACCCTGCAGCGAGGCAATCGGCTGGAACATCGGAAGATGAACCGCATTGATAGGAGACGGTTTCCAACCATTTCATATGGATACAAAGTGCGACCCACGATTAGAAAAGCATGGGACTTGGTGCGAGAAAGCGTGGTTGGCTTTGTCAACGACAATGCCCTTAGTCATGGCGCCTCGATGGCCTTTTATGCCGCCACGTCGCTGGCCCCGGTTGTGATAATCGTCGTCGCGATAGCTGGCATCGCATTTGGTCATGACGCGGCGCAGGTGGCTTTGTCTGCGCAGATCTCGGGTCTAATGGGGTCAGAAAGTGCGGCGCTCCTTCAGACAGCGCTCGAATCGGCATCCAGCAAATCATCGGGGACTCTGGCGGCCATCGCCGGCGTGGCCACCTTGTTCGTGACGGCCTCCGCCGTCTTTGGCGAAATGCAGCAGGCGCTGAACGCAATATGGAAGGTTGAAGCGAAAGGGAGTTCGTTGTCGCGTCTGTTGCGCGCGCGTGCAGCAAGTCTCGGCTTGGTCGCAGCACTCGGCTTTGTGTTGCTGGTATCTCTGGTGGCGAGCGCAGCGATCTCGGCTCTAGGCAGTGTGATCAGCGATCAACTGCCGTTCGGCACGTTTGTTCTCAGCGCGATCAACACCTTCATTTCTTTTGCCCTGATCTCTGTGATGTTTGCCGCTATCTACAAAGTCTTGCCGGATCGGACTCTAGAATGGCGTGATGTCGGGATCGGTGCCGTGGTGACCGCCGCACTGTTCACACTGGGGAAGTCGCTTATCGGTTGGTATATCGGCACAAGTGCGGTCGCATCGTCATATGGTGCGGCCGGAGGGCTGCTCGTCATACTGCTCTGGGTCTACTACTCATCGGAAATCTTTCTGCTCGGTGCAGAGTTGACCCGCGCCTATTCCGTTCGACATGGCAGCAGGTCCGACTTGGACGGGCTGGTTCAAAATGCTCCCGCTCCGGATAAGCTTGGTTCAATTCGAAAGGCCAGATCTTCGGGCATCGTTGCGTTGTTGGCGGTTGGGTGCGTGAGTGCAACGATGACAGCCTTTCTGCTGGGGCATCGTCGCCCGTAGGGTCAAGGAGGACAGAGCATGCGTGGGGTGGTGCTCGTTAAGGCGACTGAAAACGGCGACAACTCTTCCCATTGCCGAAGCGTTTTGAGACGATGGGCCGATACAATGATGAACTGCGCAATGCGTGCGTTTTCGCGCGACGCCGGCGGCCTTGAGCGCTCTTAGGAGACCAAGCACGCCAGGCTCACCGTATTGGTAAATTCCGGCCGGCCTCCGGGCGGCCTTCTTCATTTAGGAATCCGACCAGATCTACGAAGCTTGGCAAGCAAGATGGCTGCCGTCCCGCCGTAGTTGACACAAGCCTGCTCTGCCATCGGCAGCAAAGCCCATGCGGTTAGCTCGGCAATCAGAAAGTCGGTGTCTTCGCTTATCGGCGCGGAGCTAAGTTGGCCGTATTTGTCCATCATGATTGCCACGGCGCCACTTGCCCCATAGCCGACGGCCGCCATCCTGGTAACGCGAGTGTCGCCGTCGACGCGAATGTCGAACAAGACCAATCCGCCCGTTTTCTCAGCAACGTCGCTCACTCGATCGGAAAACGGCCGATTCATATCGCCTGCATGGGCGAGAGATTGCTCCAACAAGACGAGTTCAACATACTGCGCCTTCATGGCGCGAGAGTGCGCGGTACGGCGTGGAGCACCAATAGGCGTTGGACGGTTTATCCACACAATACGTCCCCAAGCGCGCCACCTCCCACACGAACCAACATGACCACTATCCAACGCACCCCGGCGCGCCTGCACGGCGCATGTCCAACGCTGGCTGCACCAAATAGGATCATGCGCATGACAAGATCCAATGGCACACCGAGCGCCTAAATCGATAGCGCCCGGCCAGGCGACCTGGCGCTAATTGCAAAGGGTCGATCAATGCAAGCTAGATAGTATCGTTGCCATTCTCCAATCGACTCCTGCCGCCGTCATTACTGCGAGTGCGCGGGTGGCTGGTGACGGGATGGCATCCCAAGGGCTCCCAGGGTTGCCGTACAATGGAAAGTGAAACAGTCCCGCTCGCGTATTGGCGGGGACGAGCCGCATCATATCGTGCATGTTCTGATCGGGGTAATCGGCTGGCCCGTCAGGCCCCGTTCGAGACGGCTTTCATCAAACACCTGGGGAATCTGAACCTGCCGCTTAGCGCGGGCCGTGATATACCGGTGCCGGTAGCAAGACCTCCAGGCGTCCACACGGGGGCGCTCTGAGGACTTTGGGCAGGCCATCGAAGATTGTGTCTTTAACGAGATTCACACAATGGCCCGTCGCCTCACGGTGGGCGGGCCTTCGTTGAGGGTCCAAGGAAGGAACGAGTCGGCCAGCGTTTGCGTTATTCATCATAGAACCGATGGAGGCACCCATGAGGAAGCTGATACTCGCATCCGTGCTTGCGTTTGCTACCACAGCCGCTGTCACTTCACCCTCGCAGGCACAGTTTCTCTTCTCACCCTTCGGCGGCTATTATGGTGGTTTCGGAGGGTTTCCTTTCCCCTACCGCTATAGCGATGATTACTACGGCGACCCCTATTACGCACCGTATCGCCCATACTACAGATACCACCGCAGGTATTACAACCGCTATTACTACCAGCAAAGGTATTACTACCACCACAGGCACTATTATCACCACAACAGGCACTATTATCACCACTACAGGCACCACCACCCCAGGTACTATTACCACCACTACAGGCACCACCACCACAGGTACTATTATAGGTAGCCTCTTGGGCAAGGTTTTCCGCAAACGTCTGCCCGCCACTTGAGGTGGCGGGCTTCATTAGGCGACGGCCGCGCGGCCGGGCTTCCGCGATCACGCCATGGCTTCCGACCTTCCGGCACTGCTATCATTGGCTCGCGGCTTGCCCAAAGCTGCACGGCCGGCGCTTATCAGGCAACCCACCCCACCCCCGCCCCCTGTTTGGCGCTGGCCATTTTCCAACAACTGTCGAGGCCGTATGCCGCTCCCATGGGCCGCGTCGAGTTCATTCCCGAGAATGGCGGCGGCGCCGGGTGAGGCTTAAGAAGACTTAGGCTTAGAAGGCGGCGCTTTCGGGTCCGATCGCCCACGCTGCCATAACGTTCCGCGAGTTTTGCGAATCCGTAGGCGAAGGCGAAAAGAAGCGCCAGCACAACCACTATTCGAACTGCCATAAGGCGAGTGTAGCAGTATCGGGCCGCGACAGGCGCGGCTTTCGTAACCACTAGCATAGGCGCCATCGACAACAAAAGGATGTAGGCGCCGTGTAGTTTTATCGATTTACGCAATCCCCAATTGCTAGACCGGCTCACCACACCGGCTGTTAAATCTGCCTTAGGGCGAGGAGTGAAAGGTCGCGGACTGGGAGGAATTCGACCCATGGAGTACGATTTCGACGCCGACAATCAACCAGAAAATCAGCCTTACGAAGTTACCTCATTCGCTAGAAGGCATGGCCTGACAATACCGGCTGCCGAGGCCGTTATTTTCGCCAAGGGTCCGTCCCGGGAGGCATGCGATGCCGCCGCACTGGCATTCCTCTGTGCCGTCGCATCACAGGCCAAGAAACAGTCGGCGCGCTAGTTCCTTCCGTGATACGATTGGGTGCCAAAAATGGCCCGCTGCAGTGTGCAGCGGGCCTGGAGACAGGAAGGATAAATCGGGCGCTGCTGTGGAGGGCTGGTTAGCCACCCATCTTCTTCGCCATCGCGCAAAACTCTGCATGCGACTTGTTGAGCGTGGTATCGCCGCAGTCTTTCAGCACCGCCTTCTGTTCATCGGGTTTCATGGCCATCCATGCGGTCTTGAAATCCTTTTCGGTCCTCAACGTTTTCATGCCGGGATCTGTGAAAAACGGCGACATCTTTGCCGGATCGTCGAGTGCGGATGTGTTGCCTGCGGCGAGTGCCGAACCCGTCATCATTGCAAGCGCCATTGCGCCCGCTGTGAGAAGCTTGATGTTCATTTTTTCCTCCATTTGGTCATTCAACGTGACCTTCAAGAGAAACGTCATCTGAGCAACTCGGTTCCTGCCGCCAGGCACAAACCTTTGGTGGCCGCTAATGTTCAACCCGGCTTGGCCCGATCGAAGGTCGGCTTGCAGTCACGATTGAGCGCCTGCTGCTGGCGCTCGTAGTCGTGAATGCATGTAAGGAACAGCGCCATCAAAGCGCTAGCGGTTATCAAGCAGGATGGCCAAATGTCTAGTTGAGGCGCTTTCCATAATCAGTTCCTCCAGACCACTGTCGCGGATCGACGGGCCGTTGATGTGCCTCCTAATTACGCCGAGCGCTTCGGATATCGAAACTGCTGTGGTCTTGGCGTGATCGTCCAGATAACAGCCAACTTCAATCACGGCATCCGCATCGACGTTGGATGGCAATTCTCGCATGGCACCCTCCTGCCGCATCCGAACCTTGCTATCCAAAAGTATCGCGCTAATTGGCCAAAGAGTCGGTGGCGACTAGAGCCTCACCAGCGCGCGTTTCCGCCGGCCGGTGTCATACTTTGCCGAAGCGCGCTGCCAATATCCTCCTGGCGCTTCGAACTCCATCGGCCCTTAAGGGCATCATACCTTGGAAATAGACTACTTGGAGGCATTCCAGAAGCTTCAGGTGCGATCCCGGAGCCGTCACCGCTTCACGGCCGGGGATGTCTCACCGGCCGCGGTGAAGTTCCGTTGTGGAGAAGGCGCTTCGCGTCGGGAATGACCTCGTTGGGTCAGGTCGCGACCATGTCCACGCCAACTGAATGTCCGCTCTTGAAGATTTGAAGCCCGAAGCTGCTGGTTCGCTAACGGCCCAAGGCTGCCGGACCGCAATGCGCCTTAAGGCCGGACGCTGCATCCAGCTTTGTCCTCGTCTGACAGCGGTCGCCACTTGCCCAGGGTGCCATCGGCCTTGGCAGGTGAGAGGGAAGCAGGCCCGGAGCAAGAACTCAGCATCCTGGAACTCAGCCTTATTTGGACTCAGTCTTATTTGAGGAGGTTCTCATATCTTTACTTACTAAATTCGCAGTCTCTAATGTTGCTTTCAAGTCACGGCCGACAAAAATCAGGAATTTCTATTTCAACGTCGATACAGGAATCAAACGCCACATTAATCTATTGGCGGTTTGGTGCGCCGCGCATCGGCAAAGCTCAGCTATCCGGTATGGCTGGTCGGCGCATTTCAGCGGGCTGGCAGGGGGCATGAGAGTGAGCGGCGGCAGGATTGAATTCAAACGTATTCGTAACTTAAGTCTGCTGGCGGGCGCGAGCGGCGCGGCTATCGCCTGCCTGTTTCCAGGTGCGGCCCCGGCAGCAACCTACATGGTCAGCAACGAGATCGAACTGACCGCCGCGATCAACGCGGCCAATGCCGACGGCGACCCAAGCTCGTCAATCGTGATGTTGAACAGCTTCGGCGTGACCGCGCCGAACACTCTGCCGGTTCCGACCAAATCGCTGTCGATCGACACGCAGGGCTTTACGTTGTCGGGCGTCAGCGTTCCGGCCAATTCGGGCAATGTCAGGTTCAGCGGCGGAACCCTTACAAGCGGTACGGTGACTTTGTCCGGCACAATCACCGGCGCCGGGCAGCTTGGTGCCATCGCGGCCGGCACCGGCCTGGTCTTCGACAGCGGCGTAACGACGGTCGGCGGCACCACCGCGCAGCTTATCAACAACGGGGCAATTAGGGGCGGTGCTGCTGCAGCAGCAGGCGGCTCTGGCGGCATTGGCGCTTCGCTCGCCAATGTCGTGACTTTCGTCAATAACGGCACCGTCACTGGCGGAACGGGAGGGACCAGCGGAGGCCTCGGCAACAACGGGGCCGGCGTGAACATCTCGAACTCCGGCGCAACAGTCATCAACAATGCCACCGGCACGATCCAGGGCGGCAACACCCAGGGCGCATATGCCGGCGCCGGCGTCTCAATGACCGGCACCGCCGCGAAGCCCGCGACCCTCGTCAACTACGGCACGATCCGCGGCGGCTCGGACCTGACCGGCAACAGCGCGGGCAATTTCGCCGTCCGCAGCCGTGGAACCAATGTCGCGATTACCAACTACGGCACGTTGGAGGGCGGCAACGGGGCGGCGGCAATCGGTCGTGATCTAAGCACGATCTGGAACGTCACGGTCGTCAACAGCGGGACGATCCGTGCTGGCATCGGGTCGACCACCGCCATCCTGTTCAGTGACAACGTGGGTTCCAAGTCAACGCTAGAGCTCCAGGCCGGCTCGCAAATCATTGGCGATGTGCTTGCCGGCAGCCTGAGCACCAGCGATACGCTGCGGCTCGGCGGCTCGACCGACAGCAGCTTCGATGTGTCCTTGATCGGCCCTTCCGCGCAGTACCAGAACTTCGACAATTTCGAGAAGACCGGCACCAGCACCTGGACGCTGACCGGCGCCGGCACAGCCACCACCAACTGGACGATCTCGCAAGGCACGCTGCAGATCGGCAATGGCGGCACCAGCGGCTCGATCATCGGCGACATCACCGACAACGCCACTTTAACCTTCGATCGTTCCGACACCTCCACCTTCGCCGGCACCATCTCCGGCACCGGCGCTGTAAACCAGATCGGTTCCGGCACGACCATACTCACCGGCGCCAACACCTATGGCGGCGGGACCACGATCTCCAACGGCGTGCTGTCGGTCTCCGCCGACGGCAATCTCGGCGCTGCTTCCGGCGGCCTGGCCTTCAACGGCGGAACGCTGCAGACCACGTCCGCGTTCACCAGCAGCCGCAATGTCACCCTGACTGGCAATGGCACGTTCCAGACCGATGCCGACCTTGGCCTGACAGGCGGCATCAGCGGCAGCGGCCTTTTCACCAAGACTGGCGCCGGCACGCTGACTTTGTCGGGCAACAACAGCTATACGGGCGGCACGCGAATTCTGGGCGGGACCCTCGAGGCCGAGGGCGGCAACGCGATCGGCGACCAGTCTGCCGTGATTGCCCAGGCTGGTGTGTTCCGCGTCCTCGGCAACGAGACCATCGGCACGCTCTCGGGAGATGCCGGCACGGTGGAGCTTGTCGGCGACCTCACGACCAGCACAAATTTCGCCAACACGACCGCTTTGTTCTACGGCGGCATCAGTGGAGCCGGCGGCTTCGTCAAGAACGGCGCCTACCGCCAGGTGCTGGCTGGCAACAATAGCTATCAGGGCGCGACACAAATCCTGGCCGGGACGCTCTATGCGGTCGGTGCGGGCATCGACTCCATTCCCGACGCCTCGGCCGTGACGGTTGCGGCCGGCGCCACGCTGTCGCTCGCACGGCCCTCTATCTCCTCTATCTTCACGGGCATAGACAGCGATGACGAGACGATCGGCTCGTTGTCGGGTGCCGGCAATATCAATCTCAGCGACAGGAAACTGACGATCGGCGGCGACGCCAGCACCGCGTTCTCCGGCTCGGTCTCAGGCGCCGGCGGTTCTCTTGCCAAGCTGGGCAACGGCACGCTCACGCTCTCCGGCACGAACGCTTATACCGGCGCAACGACGGTCGATGCAGGAAGGTTGCGCGTCGATGGCTCGCTCGGAAATACAGCTGTCGGCGTCAACAGTTCCGGAACCCTGTCGGGGGTGGGAACGATCGCGGGGCCGGTGACGGTGGATGGCACAATCGCGCCGGGCGATAGCCCCGGCACGCTCACGGTCGGTTCGCTGACGCTCAACGCAGGCGCGAAACTCGACTACGAGCTCGGCGTTGCCGGGACGGTCGGCAACGGCGTCAACGACTTGATCGAGGTCAACGGTGATCTCACCCTCGACGGCACGCTGAACATCACCGATGTCGGCGGCTTCGGTCCCGGCGTCTACCGGCTCATAAACTACGGCGGTGCATTGACGGACAACGGACTTCAGTTCGGGACCACGCCCGTCTCCGCGAGCGATCTCTTCATCCAGACCGCAATCAACGGACAGGTCAATTTGATCTCCACGGCCGGGGCAACCCTGGGCTTCTGGGACGGCAGCAACGCAGGGCTGCATGACAACGGCGTGATCGACGGCGGTGATGGCGTGTGGGACGCGACAAACCGCAACTGGACGGAAGCCGACGGCGCGATCAACGGCAAGTGGGGTCAGGATTTCGCGGTGTTCGCCGGTCAGGCCGGCACCGTCACGGTCGACGTTTCCGCCGGCACGGTCGGCTTCACCGGCATGCAGTTCATGACCGACGGCTATGTGATCGCCGGCGATACCCTCACCACCGACACTGCCGCCACGACGATCAGGACCGACGCCGGTGTGACGGCGACAATCGCCGCGGAGATCACCGGAACCGGCGGTCTGGTGAAGACCGATTCCGGCACGCTCGTGCTTTCCGGTACGAACACCTACAGCGGCGGCACGACGATCTCGACCGGCACGCTGATCGGCCAGGCAACGAGCTTCGGCACAGGTAACATCCATGACAACGCCGCACTCGTCTTCGACCAGGCGACCGATGCCAGCTTCGCGCAGACAATTGACGGCACCGGCTCGCTCACCAAGACGGGCGCCGGCAATCTCAACCTCACCGGCGCCAACACGCTCAGTGGCGCCACCACAATCGGGGCCGGCAAGCTCTCGGTCAACGGCTCGCTTGCCGCCTCGGCTGTCACCATCCTCAATGGCGGCGCGCTGGGAGGCAACGGCGCAGTGGGCGACACGACGCTGCAGACCGGCGGCGTCATCGCGCCCGGCAATTCGATCGGCCAGCTCACCGTCCAGGGCAATTTCACCGGCGCCGGCGGCACGGTCGAGATCGAGGCGATGCTCGACGGCGACGCTTCTTCCACCGACAAGCTCATCATCACCGGCAACACCTCGGGCAGTGCCAACCTCAAGGTGATCGGCCTTGGCGGCGCCGGCGCGCAGACCGACAACGGCATCAAGATCATCGATGTGGGCGGTCTCTCAGCCGGCGCCTTCAACCTGCAAGGCGACTATGTCTTCCAGGGCGATCAGGCCGTCGTGGCCGGCGCCTATGCCTACCGGCTCTACCAGAACGGCATCAGCACGCCTGCCGACGGCGACTGGTATCTGCGCTCGGCGCTGATCAATCCCGTCGATCCGGGCGGCCCGACGACGCCGCTCTATTCGCCGGCCGTGCCGATCTATGAGACCTATCCCGGCGTGCTGCAGAGCTTCACCCAGCTCGGCACGCTGCAGCAGCGCATGGGCAACCGTTCATGGACGGGCGCCGCGCAATCGACGGCAGGCGACGGCGCGCAGGGCCCGGTCTGGGGCCGCATCGAAGCTTCGCACAACGAGTTCGAGCCAGCCACCACCACGACCGGGACCGATTACGACGCCGATCTCTGGCGGCTGCAGGCCGGCCTCGACTTACTGCTATCCGAGACGGCCTCCGGAATGCTGGTCGGCGGCCTCACTGTTCACTACGGCACGGTGAAATCGGATGTCTCCTCGTCCTTCGGCACAGGCTCGATCGACACCAATGGCTATGGCTTCGGTGGCACGCTGACCTGGTACGGCAAGAACGGTTTTTATGTCGACACGCAGGCCGAGCTCACCTGGTTCGACAGCGACCTTTCTTCCGCCACGCTTGGCAAGAAGCTCGCCAATGGCAACAACGGCTTCGGCTACGGTCTTGGCATCGAGGCGGGGCAGAAAATCGCCCTCCATGGCAACTGGTCGCTGACGCCGCAGGCGCAGCTCAGCTACGCCTCGGTCGACTTCGACAATTTCACCGACCCCTATGGGGCTCTTGTATCCAACGGTAGCAGCGACAGCCTGATCGGGCGCCTTGGGCTGTCCGCCGACTATGAGAGCGAATGGAAGGACAGAGCGGGCCGCACGACCCGTTCGCATGTCTACGGCATCGGCAATCTCTACTATGACTTTCTCGATGGCACCGATGTCGACGTCTCGGGCACCCGGTTGAGCAGCAAACCACAGCAGCTTTGGGGCGGGCTGGGCTTCGGTGGCTCGCTAAGCTGGGCCGACGACCGCTACGCCGTGCATGGCGAGCTGCTTGCCCGCACCAGCCTGGAGGATTTCGGCGACAGCCATTCCTTCGGCGGCTCGGTCGGCTTCAGCGTGAAGTGGTAGCGAGGGCAGCGTCAACGGCAGCTCTGCGCCTTGAAAGGAGCCATCTGACACTGCACGTTTAGCGCCACTGAGCGGACATTGCGATCCGCCAGTTCGAACGGCCAAACTCCGCGTAACGTCTGACAAGCGCGTCCAACTCATCTCTTGCATGCTGAGCAAGGTCCCAAGAGTCTCGTGCCTGATGAAATCCCTGAATCGTCGGGATGGTGATTATTGATGACACGAAGCCTCTCCATGCAGGCGCTATCGGTGCAACTCGGCCACCTTGCGACGGAGATCGTCAATGTAGTCGTCGGTCCCTAGCACCTTGCCGGTTGCGGCCTTCAGGATTTCGGCTGGCGTCAGCGAGCGGCCGTGGCGATGCACCTTGTCCGCCAGCCACGTCCTCAGCGGCGCACAGTCGCCGGTCTCGAGGCCGCGCTCAACCTCAGGCATCTTGGTCGCCGCCTTGAACAGTTGCGAGGACATGATGTTGCCCATCGTGTAGGTCGGGAAGGATCCGATCATGCCTGCTGACCAATGCACATCCTGCAACACGCCCAGCGTGTCGGTCGGTACATCGAGGCCAAGATAGCTGCCGACCTTGTCCGCCCAGATCGCCGGAAGGTCGGGGACACGCAGGCTGCCGTCCATCAATCCGGCCTCTATCTCCGAACGCAAGATGATGTGCAGGTCGTAGGTGAGTTCGTCGGCCTCTACCCGGATCAGGCTAGGACGTGGCGCATTCACCGCGCGCCAGAAGTCGGCGACCGAGACGTCGGCGAGTTGGTCGGGGAACTCGGCGCGCAATGCCCCGAAATTCTGCTCCCAGAAGCGCCGAGAGCGGCCGACGCGGTTCTCCCATAGGCGTGATTGCGATTCATGCATGCCAAAGCTGGTGCCGCCGACCGCGTAGAGATTGACGAGATCTGTGGTGAAGACCGAGCGCGTGAACTCGGGAGAAATGCCCTGCTCATAGATGCCGTGGCCGGCTTCGTGCCAGACGGCGAAAAGGCCGCCAGGCAGCCAATTCTCACGGAAGCGGCCGGTGATACGCGCGTCGGCGCGCGTGAAGGAAATCTCGAACGGATGAACAGTGTCGTCGAGCCGGCCGCGCTTGAAGTCATACCCCATGGTGGCGGCCACGGCCTTGGAGAAGGCTTTCTGCTTTTCGATCGGATACGCGCGTTGCAGAACATCGACGCGAGCCGGCCGTGCTTGCAGCGCGGCCTGGAGCAATGGCCCGATCGCGGATTTCAGTTCGGCATACAGACCCTTGAGCCGCGCCCAGCTTATGTCGGGCTCGAAGGTGCCGCACGCCGCATCGTAGGGATGGTCGGCATAGCCGATATGCTCGCAGATCTCTCGCTGCAGCGCGACGGTTCGCTCTAGCACCGGCGCGAAGGCAGGGAAATCGTTCTCGGCACGCGCGCTGATCCACGCCGCCTGGCCTTCGGTTCGCCGCTCTGCTGCTTCCTGCACCAATCGCGCCGGGATGCGGCCGAGTATGGCGATCGCGGCCGCCGCGTCATTGAGCGCCCGCCTTCGAAGTTGCTCGCCGGGCATTCCCGTGAGTTCCATGCGCGCAGTGTCGAGGGCCTTCAGCATGCTGTCGCTGGTTGCGATTTCGCGTGCGACTGCCGCCAGCGTGCCCAATTGCTTGGCGCGCGCCTCGGCTGCAAGCGGGGGCATCATGGTACGCGAATCCCAGACGAGCACGTTCACCGCACACAAAATGTCGTTGACCTTGGCGACCTGGGCTTCGAATGCGGCGTAGCTCATCGGCGTCTCATCTGGGTGGAAATTTCAGCCGGTCATTGTGCTGCGGATGTTTCGGGCGCCTGTTTGCCGAATTCAGTCAGGTGACAGGCAGCAAAGTGAGCCGGTCCTCGGGCGGACAGATGGGGCCGCTCGGCAAAGCAACGCTCGAACGCGAACGGACACCGCGTGTTGAAAAGGCAGCCTGCCGGCAGGTCAAGCGGATTTGGCAGTTCGCCACGTGCTGCCGCAACGCGCGTCCGTCGCGATGGGTCGAGCTCGGGCGCAGCATCGAGCAGCGCCTTCGAATAGGGATGCCGGGGCCCTGCGAACAGCGCTTCCGTTGGGCCGGTCTCGACCACTTTGCCCAGGTACATTACCGCGACTCGGTGTGAGATGTGACGTACGAGCCTGAGGTCATGCGCAACGAAAACAACGGTAAGCTTCAGCCTTTCCTGAAGGTCCAGCAGAAGATTGATGACTTGTGCCTGCACCGAGACGTCGAGCGCTGAGACCAGTTCGTCGGCGACCAACACCTCCGGCTCGACAGCCAGAGCGCGCGCGATGCCGATGCGCTGGCGCTGCCCGCCGGAGAATTCGTGCGGATAGCGGTCGGCAGCGTCCGCCGGGAGGCGCACAAGGCCCAATAACTCGGTGATACGCCCAGGTATATCGGCCTTCGGCCGCATCGCATGGACGCTCAGCGCTTCGGACAGAACCTGTCGCACCGACATGCGCGGATTGAGCGAGGAGTAGGGATCCTGGAAGATCATCTGAACACGGCGGTTGAAGTCGCGCCGTTCCGCCGGGCGCAGCAGACCGATATCCTTGCCGTCGAAACGCACCAGTCCTTCGTCTGGCTCCAGGAGCCGCACGAGACAGCGCGCCAGCGTGGATTTCCCGCAACCGGATTCGCCAACGATACCGAGCGTCTCGCCGCGATGCACTTCCAGATCGACACTGTTCAATGCATGGACAGCGGCTGGAAGTCTGCCCGTGAGTATGTCGGACGCGGTCCGGGCAAAGCGGAACTGCTTGGAGACACCTTCGACGGAGATCAGCGGCATTTCCCGCATCAGGCTGCCTCGGAAATCGTGGCCACCGTGCGATGGTGGAAGCAGGCGACCTCTCTGCCGGTGGCGAAGCTTTCGAGCGGCGGGCGCTCGGCGCGGCAGCGATCCGTGGCGAAGGAACAGCGCGGATGAAAGGCGCAACCGTCCGGCAAATTGGTCAGGCTCGGTGGCGTTCCCTCGATTGACAAAAGCATGCTGCGCTCGGCGCCGATGCGCGGCACGGAACCGAGCAGCCCGCGCGTATAGGGATGATGCGGCTCGGCGAACACCTGCGTCACCGTGCCGGTCTCGACGATGCGCCCGGCATACATCACCGCCATGCGGTCGCAGGTCGCGGCCACGACGCCGAGATCGTGGGTTACGAACACCACGCTCATGCCGAAACGATCGCGCAGGTCGAGGATAAGTTTCAGGATCTGGTCCTGGATGGTCACGTCGAGCGCCGTTGTCGGTTCGTCGGCGAGCAGCAGTTTCGGCGAACAGGCCAGCGCGATCGCGATCATCACCCGTTGGCGCATCCCACCCGAAAACTGGTGCGGGTATTCGTCGAGCCGCCGCTCCGCGCCTGGAATGCCGACAATGTTCATCAGTTCCAGCGCGCGTTGATGGCGGCCGCGGCGGTCGAGTGTGGTGTGGGCGCTAAGGTTCTCCTCGATCTGCAGGCGGACCGGCAGCACCGGGTTGAGCGCCGTCATCGGTTCTTGAAAGATCATCGCGATTTCTGCGCCGCGCACCTTGCGAATCTCCGCCTGGCTCATCGTCAGCAGATTGCGGCCCTGCCACTCGACCTGTCCGCTCACCTTGCCCGGTTCGTGCACCAGCCGCGCGATCGAGCGCAGCGTGATGCTCTTGCCCGATCCGGACTCGCCGACCAGGCCGACGATTTCGCCCGGGGCGACATCGAGATTGATGCCGTCGACAACCGTGACCGGGCCTCGTGGCGTCAGGAAGGTGGCGGTGAGGCCGCGCACCTTGAGGCCGACGCCGGGCATCGGCGCCGTCATCGGTTGACCCTCAGAAGATCGGCCAGCGCGTCTCCGGCAAGGCTGAAGCCGAGACCGGTGATGACGATTGCGATACCGGGGAAGACCGACACCCACCATGCGGTGGTCATGAAATTCTTGCCGTCGGCGATCAGCACGCCCCATTCGGCCGCCGGTGGCTGCGCGCCGAGACCGAGATAGCCGAGGCTAGAGCCGAGCAGGATGGCGAGCGCCATGTCGGTCATCCAGTAGACGACGGCCGGCGTTACCGCGTTGGGCAACAGATGCCGGAAGATGATGCGCATGTGGCCGTAGCCCATGCCTCGCGCCGCGTCGGCATAATCGAGCCGGCGCTGGATCTTGATCTCCGCGGCGACCAGCCGAGCATAGAACACCCAGCCGACGACACCAACGGCGATGTACATGTTTCCGAGACCGGGACCGAGCACCGAGACGATGGCGATGACCAGCACCAGGAACGGAAAGGTGATGACCGCATCGACCACACGCCCGAACACCGCCTCCACCCAGCCGCCCACATAGCCGACCAGGGCGCCGACGACTGTGCCGAAGATGAACGGGCCCGTCGTCGCAAACACCGCGATCTGCATGTCGATGCGATAGGCGTGGATGACGCGCGAAAGCATGTCGCGGCCGAAATTGTCGGTGCCGAACGGGTGCGCCCAACTCGGCCCGTGCATGATGGCGTTGTAGTCGAAGGCAGTCGGATCGTAGGGCGCGAAGAGACCTGGAAAGAACGCCATGGCCAGGCTCGCGCCAAGCACGATGACCGCGCCCACAAGGGTGCCCGGCATTGCCCGGCGCCGTTTCGCCGGCAAGGCGATCTGGACCACGCTCGCGCTCATCGCGCCACCCGGGGATCGAGCCAGGCCTGGACGATGTCGGTCAGGAGAAAGGTGAACGATACGAGCAGCGCCAGCGCGATCGTCAGCCCCTGGATGACGGGATAGTCTCGGCCATAGATGGCCTCGATCATCAGCCGCCCCGCGCCGGGAATCGCGAACACCGTTTCGGTGATAACCGCGCCGCCGAGAAGCGTGCCGATCGACAGGCCGAACAGCGTGACCGTCGAAATCAGCGCATTGCGCAGGACATGGCGCGCCATGATCACCCTCGCGCGCAGACCCTTGGCGCGGGCAAAGTCGACATAGTCGGCGCCCACCACCCCGATGATGGCGGCGCGCAGATTGCGCATGAGGACGGCCGAAAGGCTGAGAGCCAGCGTCGTGGCGGGTAGGAAGAGATGATAGAGATCGTCGAGGAAGTTCTCGCCATAGCCGCCGACCGGAAACCAGCGCAACTTTGCCGCAAACACGGTCAGTAGCACCAGCCCGACATAGAAGACGGGCATGGACAGGCCGATTTGGAAGGTGCCGCGGATGATGGCGTCCGGCGCGCCGCCACGGTTGAGTGCCGCGACGAAGGACAGCGGCACCGCCACCAGCAGTGCGATCAGGGCGGCCATTCCGGTAAGCATCAATGTGACGGGCAGGCGGCGTGAGATCAGCTCCATCACCGGCAGCTTCAGGCCGATCGAATTGCCGAGATCGCCGGTAAAGACCGCCTTGGTGAAGTAGAGGAACTGCACGGGGATCGGCTGGTCGAGCCCGAGCTTGGCATTGATGCGCTGGACGTCGGCGTCGATGGCGCGGTCGCCGAGCATTGCGCTGGCCGGATCGCCCGGCAAAAGCCGAACGAGAATGAAGGTGACCACCAAGATGAAGGCAATGGTCGGAATGGTCTGCAGAACTCGTCGGAAAATGAAGGCCAACAGTGGCAAGAGGCGATCCAGACCTTGTTGACTAGGAGCACGATAGCGGCGAACGCCGTGACGTTCGCCGCCTCAGGCGATCAGCCTACTTCTGCAGCCACGCGGCGCCAAAGATGTTGTTGCCGAGCGGGATCTGCACGAAGCCTTGCACCTTCTTGCTCAACGCGACCGGATAAGGGGTTTCGTAAAGTGGGACGATCGGTCCGCTGCTGTTGTAGATGTCCTGCATCTTGGCATACTGATCGGCGCGTTTGGCGGCATCGATCTCTTTCTGCGAGGCTTCGAAAAGCTTGTCGGCCTCTTCGTTCTTCCAGCCGCTGTGCAGCGCGCCGATGGTCGGCGAATAGACGAAGTACGAAGCGATCTCGTTCGGGTCGGCGATATCATCGGTCCACGCCGCTTCGCGCATCGTGAATGTGCCGTCGCGGTATTGCTGCGTGCGGCTTGGATTGTCGACCTGTTGCAGGTCGAGCTTGATGCCGATCTGCCCCCACATCTGCTGCACCGCAGTGGCGATGCCGATCTCGTCCTGGTTGCCTGCAAGCACGAGCAGGCTGGTTTCGAACCCATTCTCGAAGCCGGCATCCTTCATCAACTGCTTGGCCTTGTCGAGATCGTATGGATAGAGCGGCTTGTCACCCTTGTGCAGCGGCGTCGCCGAGGACATGAACGAGGTCATCTGCGACCCCACGCCATGGGTCACCACCTGGATGATCGCCTCCTTGTTGGTCGCGTAGTTCATCGCCTGGCGCACTTTTTCGTTCGACAGCGGATTGTCCTTGTCGCCGATCTTCGGGCGCACGTTCATGGTGATGTATTCGACGCGGGTCGACGGGTAGAGTTTCATATCGATGCCGTCGGCCTGCTTCAATTCGTCGACGCGCGCATAGGGGATGAATTCGGCGCCGTCGATTTCGCCCGACTGCAATTTCAGAATGCGGGTGGCATCATCGGGGATCACCTCGAAATCGATGCCGTCGAGATAGGGCAGCGGCTTGCCGTCCTCTCCCTTCGCCCAATAGTTCTCATTACGTGTCAACTTCATCGACTGGCCGTGGTCCCAGGATTTGAGGACGAACGGACCGGAACTGATCGGATGCGCCGAGAAGCTCTTCGCCTTTTCCTCGTCGGTCGTCCCTTCTGAGGCTTCGAATGCCTTCATCGGCAGGATCGCGGTGTTGAACACGGTGAGCGCGGCGAGGATCGCCGGATCGGTGTTCTTGAGCTTGATGATGACGGTGTGATCGCCTTCGGTGGCGACGTCCTGGATCGAGCCGACCAGGAAATTCCAGATGCCTTTCTTCGGATCGGCGGCGCGTTTCAGCGACCATTGCACGTCGGCTGGGGTGATCGGCGATCCGTCGGAGAATTTGATGCCGTCACGCAGTGTCAGCGTGACGGTAAGCCCATCGTCGGAGACCTTCCAGTCCGTCGCCAGGCCCGGCTTCAGGCCCTTGCCGTCGTCGGTGGGCAGGATCAGCGTGTCGTAGAGATTGGACAGGACCCAGATGTCGACATTGGCATCGTTGAGCACCGGATCGAGAAAGAGGCTGTCGGCATAGCGGCCGTATTTCAGCGTGCCGCCGCGTTCGACCGCAAGCGCGCCGTAGCTGGTTCCAACGAGAAGTGCCGCACTCAGCGCGGCCTTGACGAGCGTGTTCATGACGGCTCCCGTATCTCCAGAGGAATTTTCAAGTGTTCTTGTTGGCCATAACGTTTTCATGCGTGGCCTATCCTGTCAACGGGATTATCCCACTAGAAGCGCTGTCCTGGCGCAAGAACGTGCTTGTCACCCAAGTTCGGCCGGACTAATCGTTATAGGTGGATGATACAGTTGATTGGACTAACCTGAATGGAGTTCTCGGTTGACCGCGATCTGCCCGTACCGCTGCGAACGCAGCTGCAGGGGCTGATCGAATACGGCATCGCCTGTGGCGAATTGGTGCCGGGAGAGTTGCTTCCGTCGGTCAGGGAACTGGCCGAGCGCGTCGGCGTGGCCCCGATGACGGTCAGCCAGGTCTATGGCGACCTCAAGGCTTCAGGCATGATCGAGACGCGTCCCGGGTCCGGCTCCTTCGTCACCGGCAGTGGGCGCGCGCGCCTCGCCGCCCGTCCGGAGGCGACGGAGTTGCACAGGCGGATCGACGCGCTGATTGACGCCGGAACAGCCGCTGGAATTCGGCCGGCCGAACTCGTCTCGCTGGTCAGCGCTCGCGCCTTCTATCGCGACAGCATAGGTGCCCGGACCAGGGTCGTCATGATCGGGCTGTTCGCCGACGCCACGGCCAGCTATTCGCGCTTCATCGCCGCGCGTCTCGGAAATGGTGTGACCGTCGAGCCGCTGACGATCTCGGCCATCGAACGGGATCCCGACGCCCGGGCGCGCGCCAACTCGGCCGATCTCGCCGTCACCTTCGTCAATCGCCAGCGCGAGGTGATGTCGCTGGTCACCAACACCAAGGTGGTGTCGATCAGCTTCATCCCTTCGGAAGAAACGCGGAAGGCGCTGGCCGCGCTGGATTCGCTGGCGCGCGTGGCGGTCATATCCAGGTTTCCGGATTTCCTGCCGATCATGAAGGCTGGCGTTCAGCGCTTCGCCCCCCATGTCGAGCATCTGACCGGTGCCACGCTCGAAACGCCGGACCTGGAGGCACTGCTCGGTGGCTCCGATGTCGTGGTGTTCGCGAGCGGCGCCGAGGACGTCCTGACGAAATTGCAGGCGGGCGTCACCGCGTTCGAATACCGGCACGCCCCCGACACCGCCGAGATCGAGCGTGTGCTGGTGCCGCTGATCAATGCAACGGACGAGGAGAGGAAGGCATCGTGAAGATTTCCGAATGCAACTGGCGGCAGGTCGAGCAGTATCTCGGCAAGGACGACCGCGCGGTTCTTCCGCTAGGCAGCACCGAACAACACGCGCAGCTGTCGTTGTCTGTCGATTCTATACTCTCCGAGCGCGTCGCGACGGAAGCGGCCGAGCCGCTTGGCATTCCGGTATTTCCGGTCGTCGCCTATGGGCTGACCCCCTATTTCATGGCCTATCCCGGCTCGATCAGCCTGCGCACCGAAACCTACATACGCCTCGTGCGGGACATTCTCGATGGCCTGCGCGGGCAGGGGTTCCGGCGCATCCTGATCGTCAACGGCCATGGCGGCAACCAGCCGGCAAGCTCTTTGGCCATCGAGTGGATGGCCGACAATCCGGACACCACGATAAAGTTCCACAATTGGTGGGCCGCCTCCGCAACGATGAGCAAGGTGCTGGAGATCGATCCAGTCGCTTCGCACGCCTCCTGGATGGAGAATTTCCCTTGGACCCGGCTTGCCGGCGTGAAACCGCCAACGCAGCAGAAGCCGATGATCGACCTTGCCCGCATGAGGTTGATGTCGCCCATGGCTGTTCGCGACTATCTCGGCGACGGCAATTTCGGGGGCTACTACGAGCGGCCGGACGATGAGATGCAGGCGATCTGGGACATCGCGGTCAAGGAGACGCGCGATCTGCTCGAAGGGCCATGGTCATGACGGAGACCGGACCGATCCTGATCTGGGGTGCCGGGGCGATCGGTGGCACGCTTGGCGCCGCCTTCATCCGCGCCGGCCATGCCGTCACTTTCGTCGACAGTGATGTCGGCCACGTCAAGGCGATAAACGCCGATGGCTTGCGCATCGCCGGGCCGATCCTTCAGGATGTGGTGAAGGCACCGGCCTTCCTTCCTGCCGCCGTAACTGGCCGTTTCGAGCGGATTTTCCTGTGCGTCAAGGCGCACCATACGCGCATTGCCGCGACTGCGCTGTTGCCTCATCTGGCCGATGGCGGCTGCGTGGTTTCGGCGCAGAACGGGTTGAACGAACTCACCATCGCTGAAATCGTCGGCAACCAGCGCACGATCGGCTGTTTCGTCAATTTCGGCGCGGATTATCTAGAGCCGGGCGTCGTCCACTACAGCGGCCATGGGGCGGTGGTCATCGGCGAACTCGACGGTAAGCGCACCCCGCGTATCGCAGAGCTTTACCGGCTGATGCAGGATTTCGAACCGAAGGCAGTGCTTACCGACAACATCTGGGGCTACCTCTGGGGCAAGATGATCTACGGCGCGCTGCTCTTCGCCACGGCGCTGACCGACGATGCCATCGCCGACGTGTTTGCCGACAGGCGTTATCGCGCTGTCCTCTCGGCGGTGGGGCTGGAAGTCGGCGCCGTCGCCAAGGCGAACGGCGTCAGGGCAGAGGCATTCGACGGCTTCGACCCCGGCGCTTTCGCGCCCGGCTCATCCACCGCCGCCACCGACCGCTCCTTTGACGAGATGGTCGTGCACAACCGTCGGTCGGCGAAGTCCCACACCGGCATCTGGCGCGACCTCGCCATCCGCAAGCGCAAGACGGAGGTCGATGCGCAGATTTTCCCGATCGTCGAGATCGGGCGAAAACTCGGTATCGCGACGCCGTTGACGGCGCGCACCGTCGAGATGATCCACGAGATCGAGGACGGTAAGCGGCGGCTCGTTCTGAGCAATCTCGATGAACTGGCCAAAGTCATGCCGAGCACTCCGGCAAGCGCCCAATGAACATAAGCTTCGACGAGCGAACCGTCATCGTCACCGGCGCCGCGCATGGCTTTGGCCGTGCGATCGCCAAAGCGTTCGCCGAACGCGGCGCGGCGGTTCATATCCTGGACGTCAACGACGCCGGCCTTGCGGAAACCCATCAACTCTGCGGCGAAAATTGCCGCCCGCATGTCGTCGATGTCGGCGATCGCGGCGCTGTACAACTGGTCGTCGGCGCGATCGAGGCCGATGCGGGCGCGGTGGATATCCTCATCAACAATGCTGGCGGCGTGCGCGGGCAGGTTGGCCGACCGCTGGAGGACATCTCGCAGGCCGACTGGCAGACCATTTTCGACGTCAATCTCTCCGGCGCCTTCTTCTTGACGCAGGCTGTGGCGCCGGGCATGAAAAGCCGCCGTTATGGGCGCATCATCAACATCTCCAGCGGCGCCGGGCTCGGCATCAGCCTCACCGGCATCCAGGCCTATGCCAGCGCCAAGGCTGGCCAGATCGGGCTGACGCGCCAGCTCGCGCATGAACTGGGCCCCTGGAACATCACCGTCAACAACGTCGCACCGGGTTTCGTGCGCTCCAATCCCACCACCGAGCGGCAATGGGAGGCGATGGGCGAGGACGGTCAGCAAAAGCTCCTCCAGAACATCGCGATGAAACGGCTTGGCTCACCCGACGACATCGCCGCGATGGTGATGTTCTTCGCGTCCGATTTCGCCGGCTGGGTCAGCGGCCAGGTGATCAGCGTGGATGGTGGAAAGTGAGCGCCGTCGAGGCCTATCTCGTCGCCCACGCCGACGATGCACTGGAAGACTTGAAGGCCTTCTGTCGCATTCCGAGCGTCAGCACCGATCCGGCCTATCGCGACGGAATTCGCCAGGCGGCAAGCTTCGTCGCCGTGCGGCTGACGCAGGCCGGGTTCCCAACCGTCGAAATCGTCGAGACAGACGGCCATCCAGCCGTGTTCGGTGAAATCATCGGCGACGCCGCCGCGCCGACCATCCTCGTCTACGGTCACTACGATGTGCAGCCGCCGGATCCGGTCGAGAAATGGATCACGCCGCCCTTCGAGCCGACTGTGCGCGACAACCGCCTCTATGGGCGCGGCGTCTCGGACGACAAAGGTCCGATGCTGATCCCGATCCTCGTCGTCGAGGCATTCCTGAAGACCGCCGGGCGCTTGCCGCTCAACATCAAGATGCTGGTCGAAGGCGAGGAGGAATCCGGCAGCCCGCATTTCCCGCCGCTGGTCGAAAAGATGCGCCAGCGCCTAGCCTGCGACCTCGTTGTCTCCGCCGATGGCGCCATGTGGCGCGCCGACCGGCCATCGATGACCGTGGCCAGCCGCGGCATGGTCGCGCTCGACGTGGTGGTGACGGGCGCGACGAAGGACCTTCACTCTGGCCGCCACGGCGGCAGTGCGCCAAATCCCATTCGCGCGCTCGCGGCCATGCTGGCCAGCCTGCACGACAGCGACGGCGCCGTTACCGTCCCGGGCTTCATGGACGGCGTTACATCGCCCGATCCAGCCATTCTCGACGCGATCGATGCCGCCGGCTTCGATACCGCTGCCTACTTCGCCGGGATCGGCGCTCCGGTGCCCGATCCACAACCCTCCGGCCACGACCTTCTGGTTCGTCAATGGCTGGTGCCGACACTTGAATTCAACGGCATATTCGGCGGCTATTCGGGACCGGGCACCAAGACCGTCATTCCGTCGTCGGCGGGCGCCAAGATCACCTGCCGCCTCGTCGCCGGGCAGGAGCCCGGCAAGGTTGCCAAGGCGATCCGGCACCACCTCGAAGCACAATTGCCGACTGGCTATTCGCTTGACGTCAACCGCCACGGCCCGGGCACCCAAGCGTTCTCGATCGATCCCGGCCTGCCCGCGCTTGCCGTCGCCGAGACGCTGCTCGGCGACATGATGGGCGCGAAATCGCTGCGGGTTGCCATGGGCGCGACGATCCCGATCGGCAGCGTCTTCAAGGAGCATCTCGGCGTCGGCACAATCTTCTTCTCGTTCTCGACCTCCGACGAGGACTACCATGCGCCGAACGAATTCTTCCGGCTGGAAAATTTCAGCATCGGCCAGATCGCCTGGGCCCGACTGTTCCAGCGCCTGGGCTTATCGATGGGCGGAAAGTAACCGGGCTCCGTGGCACCGCCTTCCGTGGAGGCAAACCGGGCAGTCATGCTTTCATAAGAGGGGCCGAACGCGCCTGCGGCCCCGGCGCTCGAAGTCACTGATGAGCAAGCTGTGCAATCGGCCGGGAATATCGACGGCCGAATTCCTGGGCGCCATGCTGGCGGCGCGCGCCGCGCTGTGGAAAGTATTGCCGGCTGCACGATCTCGTCGTGAAAATCGTCGCGCGCGCAGCGAGACATGCCGGCGCTTCCTGGCCTCCTTTAGCGCGGCCAGAAGGATCGATCTTGTCGAGCCCAGGATGCGGCCGGCCGCGGGAACCGCTTCA
Source organism: Mesorhizobium sp. P2_E9 (assembly GCF_056403815.1). Taxonomy (NCBI): domain Bacteria; kingdom Pseudomonadati; phylum Pseudomonadota; class Alphaproteobacteria; order Hyphomicrobiales; family Phyllobacteriaceae; genus Mesorhizobium; species Mesorhizobium sp. P2_E9. The sequence goes on along the minus strand of NZ_JBFUET010000010.1, from coordinate 234,530 downwards.
GGGCGAATGTCACTCCAGCGCCTGCTCTTCGAGGTCCGATGCCCAAAGCGGATAGTCCGCTTGCGGCCCCGAAGTGGTCGTTGGAGGGACTGATGAGGGTTATGGAGCAAAGATCGGGCCTCGAGGTTGAAGCAAAGCCCGTGCGGCTCGAATCTGTCGTGGACTGACCATGAGACCACAATCGGCAGGCCGATTTTTGCCACCTATAGGGTCATTTTGCACCCTATAAGGTATATTAAATGGCGATTCGATCTGGAGATAACGTCGGTGCGAAGAGCCCGGAGCGTAGGCGACAGACTCTCTGTCTGGCTGACTAGTGGAGGATCGAAAGGCCTTGTTGAAACCGCAACGCTCCGTCCTCCCTCGGACCGGGCCGAAGCCAAAGATCGACACTGACCCTCATCCCGCCGATCAGCATGTCGGCAGGCAGATTGCGACCGTTCGCGTCCAGTCCGACGTATCACAAGCCCAACTTGCCCGATCGATAGGCATCAGTTTCCAGCAGCTCCAGAAATACGAGAACGCGCGCAATCGTGTGAGCGCGTCGATGCTTTACGAGATCGCAAATTCGCTCGGCGTCCCTGTCGGCCGCTTCTTCGCAGGCCTGCCGGGAAACGACCAGACGAGCGTCGAGGCGCGGCCGCTGCCGGTCGATGAGCGCCTGGACTTCATCGCCAGCGCGGAAGGCCGGCGTCTTATCGAAGGGTTGATGATCCTGCCGCCGCGCGTGCGCGGCCGCGTCTCCGCGCTGATCGCCGCATTGGGGGAAGAGCTGGCATCATCAGATGCAAACAGCAAGACGGCGGGCGAAGCGGGGCCGGCCGAACGCAAGATCGCTTGACGACTTGTTGCGCGTGTCTCTGCGCCGTTCCTGGCAATCGCGGAATGCGTTCCCCCCGAAGTCGGTGGATCCGTTTTGTCTGTTGGTTTGATGATCACGAGACGCATCACTCGCGGAATGGCCCAAACGCAGGTATGAGCATTGAAGGCCAGATCAAACCCGCCCAGAGGCGAAATACGCCATGCGACTGTCCAGCGCTTTCCTGCTTGCGGCTGGCCTCGCTGCCAGCATGTCGGCGGCGCGGGCTGACGAGTGCGGCGATGTCGACACTCTTTTGCGGCAGGCCTATCCTGCCGCCACAAGAAGCGCCGACGGCGCCTCGTTCACGCTCGAACCACACACCAGGATCTCGGTTGGCGCGATTGCGGATGACTCGCCTTTTGGCCTGACCTGCAAGGCATGGCCCGCCCATGATGATCTGCTTCTGGTCGCCGTGCCTCTGATCGACAGTGCGCAGTCCACCGATGACGGGCATTTTGGCGATATCGAAATCCTGGTCGTCAGCCGGAAGGATTTGCGGGTGCGCCTGCGGCTGCTGCAGCCCGGGCTGTTGAACGACGATGCCATCGCCATCCGGAAGATCGAGTTCGATACCGCCCGCTATAGGCTGTCGCCAGATGTCACCGCCTTCGGCTTGCGCATCGCCATGGCAAACCAGTCACAGCCAAATCCCTTCGGCGAAACCGACCTCAGGCTTTATGCGCTTGTGGCGGGCATGCTGCGCGTCATGCTCGACGGCCTCGTCGTTTCGGGATCTGGCGGAGAGGGCGACGCCAATTGCGCGGGCTCCTTTCATTCCAGCGAGGTCAGTTTGTCGATGGGGTCGACAAGCCACCGTGGCTATAGTGACATCACCGCCGTCGAGCAGGTCGATACGGACAACCCCGCGCCTGACGCCAACGGCGAATGCGAATCGCATCCGGGAAAGTCCGAAAGCAAAACCTACCGGCTGCGCTACGATGGCAGCCGGTATCCGGTTCCCGAGACGCTCAAGGCCCTGGCGAATTGACCGGTGCAGGCGCCGGCCTCATCAGCCGAATTTTCGGGCAAGGGGCGCAGTGATGCGGCCGCAGGTCGAGGAAAGTTCGATCTCGACGCCGAACGCCCGCGATCGCGTGGCGAATCCCTCGATGATGTCTCGCGCAGTGTTTCCAGTCGCGACCATGGGCACCAGTCGGCCGGTTGTCGATCCGAGCGACTGAGGTTCCCCGCCGATCACGACGGGCAAGAGATCAATGCCTGCGAGGTTTCCGCCCGCATCATAGCGGCACGCGGCGACGATGCTCTGCCAGACTTCTGGTGGATCCCATTCGATTTCGTCTGGGTGGACGTGGAAGAGGAAGTTTCCGAGGCCGTAGAAGATCGGCGCGCCATTGTGGATTTCCACGGCCTGCAGCACTGGAGCGCCGTGGCTGACGAAGAGGTTGGCGCCGGCGTCGATGCACATCCGCGCGAAGGTCTGCACCCACCGCGGCACGTCCTGCCACCCTGGTTCCCAATGATGGTGGTGCAGATAGGCGATGACGAAATCGCCTTGTGCCGCGGCGTGCCGGATAGCGGATAAATGGATGGCCGCACTTTGCTGGTCGACCTCGATCAGCCGGCCGAAATCGGCGGCTTGCGTGAACACGGTGCCGTAGAAATTGATCTCCTTGCCGGCCGACACCTCTACCGGATCCTCCGGTTGGGCATAAATGGTCAGTTCAAAGGGGGAGCTTTGCAAGCAGAAAGCACTTGGAGCGGTTCACCCATCCTGGTTTGAAGTTGCACCGCTCCAAGTACACAAAGTTCTGGTCGAGACGCGCTGGTGATCCGTACGCCAGCTGGTTCTGCTAGCGCTTCGCGTTGCGCCACGCCTCGTATTCTGCGCGGGCATCGTCATGCAGCGGATAGTAGCGTTGCAGCGGCGCGCCCTGCATGAGCTTCTCTCGCGAAAACTCTTCCCAATCGTGATGCTTCTGCGATTCTTCAATCACTTTTGAGGCCATTGCGACTGGAACCACCACCACTCCGTCGTCGTCGGCCACGATAATGTCGCCGGGGATCACGGTGACGCCGCCGCAGGCAATCGGAACGTTGACGGCGTTTGGATAGATGCTGGTCTGCACATGGTAGTTGGGCGTCCAGCCGCGCAGCCACAACGGCAGATCGAGCTTCTCGACATTCGGTCGGTCGCGCATGCATCCATCGATGACGATGCCCGCGCCGCCTCTGCCCTTGAAATAGGTCGACATCATATCGCCGAAGACGCCCGAGCTCATGTCGCCGCGCGCGTCGACGACGACCACATCGCCGTCCTGCGCATGATAGAGCACGTGCCGGTGTAATTGCGTTTCCGGATCGGCATATTCTCCCTCGTTGAAGAGGTCAGGCCGCTGCGGCAAGAACTGCAGCGTCAGCGCCGGCCCGACGATCGACTTCCCATGGTTCTGGGCCACCGGACCAACCATGTGCGGATTGCGGAAGCCCATATGGCCGAGCGTGCCGGCAACCGTCGCGGCGCCGATCTCCCTTAGGGCGTCGATCAGGTCCTTGGGTGGCCGCGTGATGTCGGGGGTATGCGTCATGATGGACTCCGGTTGAATTGAACTACCAGTTGGTGACAGAACCATCGCGGCGCTTGAGGTGGGGCGCTTCCCAGAAACGGAAACTCTGCGCCCGGATCGCCTCCTCGTTGACCTCGACGCCAAGCCCGGGCAGGTCGCTGACCGGATAGTCAGCGCCGTCCAGCCGTGGTTGCACGGGAAAGAACTCGGAATTGTCGAAGCCCAGCTTCCTTTCCGGCGCCCTGGTCTCGAGCCACGCGAAATTCGGCACCGCCGCACCGAGATGGATGGTCGCGGCGGTGCACACCGGGCCAAGGGGATTGTGCGGCATCAGGTCGACATAGTGCGCCTCGCTCCAGCCAGCGACTTTCATCGCCTCGGTGAACCCGCCGACATTGCAGATGTCGAGCCGGTTGAATTGATGGATGCCGCGTTCGATGTAGGGCAGGAACTGCCATTTGCTGGCAAATTCCTCGCCGATGGCGAACGGGATGTCCGTCATCGTGCGCAGGGATTCGTAGGCCTCTGGTGTCTCGTCGCGTATCGGCTCCTCTAAGAAATCGAGCACGCCGCGGCCCAGCTTGTTGCAGAAGCTCGCCGCCTCGGCCACCGACAGCCGATGATGATAGTCGATGCCGAGGACGATCTCGTCGCCTAGCGCCTCGCGTCCCTTGTTCAACATCCGAGCGGTCGCGCCGATCGACTCGCGCGGTTCGAAGATGTCTCGGCTGCTTTGCCCGGCGGGGAAGAAGCGGATTGCCTGCCAGCCCTGCGCGCGCAGTTCCCGGGCTCGTTCGATGGCAACATCGCCCTCGGCCTCGTCTCCGGTCGATGCGAAGGTGGGGATGCGGTCGCGCTGCTTGCCGCCGAGCAACTCGTAGACCGGCACCCCCAGCGCCTTGCCCTTGATGTCGTGAAGCGCGATGTCGATGGCTGAAATCGCCGCCTGCAGAACGCGCCCGCCTTCGAAGTACTGGCTGCGATAAACCTCCTGCCATATCCGCCCGATCTGCATGGGGTCGAGGCCGATCAGAAACTCGCGATAGTGCTCGACCGCGCCGGTCACCGCCCTCTCGCGGCCGCTCAAGCCGCTCTCGCCCCAGCCGAAGATGCCTTGGTCGGTCTCGATCTTGACGAGCATCTGGTTGCGCGTTCCTACCCACACTGGGTAGGGCTTGATCGCGGTAATCTTAAGCTTCTCGGTCATTCGGCCCCCATTCCAAACGCACCCGCCTTGTCTCAGTCAGCCTCGAGGGCGATTTCGGTTTCGCCGTCGAACAGGTGCATCCGCTCCTGGTCGAACTCGAGCCAGATCTGCTCGTCTGGCGCGACGGCAATGGTCGGCGGTACGCTGACGTTGACGATGGCGCCAGACAGAAACGCCTGCACGAAGGTGATGTCTCCGGTAGGCTCCACCGTGTAGGCCTTGGCAGGAACGGCGCCTGGCACCGCGCTCTTGTGGAGCTTGATCGTCGAGTGACGTGCGCCGAGCACGACTTTCTTGGTCGTCGCCCGCGCGACTTTCCGGGCGTTGCGCGGCGAGAGCTCGAGGCTCCAGCGCTCCGCGCCCGTCAGCACGGTGTTGCCGTTTGTCGTCGATGCTTCCAGTGGAACAAGGCTCATCGCCGGGCTGCCGATGAAGCTGGCGACGAACATGTTCACCGGATGGGCAAAGACCTGCGCCGGTGAATCGTATTGCTGCAGGTAGCCGCCGTTCATCACCGCCATCCTGTCTGCCATGGTCACGGCTTCGAGCTGGTCGTGCGTCACGTAGATGATCGTGGCCTTAAGGTCCTGGTGGAAGCGCTTTATCTCCGACCGCATTTGCACGCGCAGTTTTGCATCGAGATTGGAAAGCGGCTCGTCCATCAGGAACACAGCGGGATCGCGGACGAGGGCACGGCCCAGGGCCACACGCTGCTGCTGCCCGCCCGAAAGTTCGCGCGGCTTGCGCTCGAGCAGCTGTGTCATGTCGAGTACGCGCGCCGCTTCCTTGACCTTCCTGTCGATCTCGTCCTTGGGCAGTTTGCGCATCTGCAGCGGGAAGGCGAGATTCTTATAGACCGACTTTTGCGGGTAGAGCGCGTAGTTCTGGAACACCATTGCGATGTCCCGGTCCTTCGGGTCGAGGTCATTGACCACCCGGTCTCCGATGACGATATCGCCCGATGTGATCGGAATCAGACCCGCGACGAGATTGAGGGTCGTTGTCTTGCCGCAGCCTGACGGACCGACGAGCGCAACGAACTCACCGTCATTGACGGTCAGCGAAACCTCGTTGACGGCTTTGAAGCTGCCATAGGTCTTGACGAGATCTTTGAGGACCACATGGGCCATCGGCAACTCCCTAGTGCTTGACCGCGCCTTCTGTGAGGGCGCGTACGAAGTATCGTTGCAGGACGAGGAAGAGGACCACGACGGGCACGCTCATGATAAAGCTGGCTGCCATCAGGCCTGGAAAGTCCGTCGTATTTTCCGAGAAAAAGCGCTGGATGCCGACCGGCAACGTCAGCTGCTCGTTCTTGGAGAGGAACGTGTAGGCGTAAATGTATTCGTTCCACGCGCCGATAAAGGAATAGATCGCCGTGGCGATGATTCCTGGCGCCGAGAGCGGCATCACGATCAGGATAAAAGCCTGGAACCGCGTCGCCCCGTCGATGCGCGCCGCCTGCTCGAGTTGCACCGGGATGTTGTCGTAAAAGCCCTTCAGCAGCCAGATCGCCAGCGGCAGGCCGAAAGTGAGATAGGTCAGGATTAGCGAGCCGTGTGTGTTCACCAGCCCGATCGCGCGCATCAGGATGAAGAGCGGCACGAGAAAGATCACCGCCGGGAACATGTTGCGCAGCAACACGGCGAAGAACAGGAAGTTCCGGCCCGGGAAGGTGAAGCGCGAAAACGCATAGGCCGCGGGAACCGCCACGATCACCGAAAGGATAGTGGTGGCAGTGGAGACGTAAAGGCTGTTCCAGAAGAAGCGGAGGAAGTCCTGGCCGACGCTGTTCTGCGGATCGAGCAGCTTCTGGTAGCTGGCAAGGGTAGGCTCGTCAGGCCACCATTGCGGCGGGAATTGCATCGCTGCAAAGCCGGACTTGATCGAGGTGAGCAGCATCCAGATCATCGGCAACGCCGTGTAAAGCAGCATGAAGACGAGGAAGATGCGCCCGCCCCACCGCCATCCGTCGACGCGCATGCGGCGGCGGGGCTGGCCTCGAGCGGCGGTTTCGGCGGTCGTGCTCATGCGCTGCCATCCTTCCGCTCGTTGCCGCTCAGCGCACGGACGTAGAAGTAACCGAACATCATCAGGATGAGGAACAACAGCACCGAATAGGCCGATGCCACTCCCCAGCGCTGGCGGCCGAAGGCGAGCTCATAGATGTGGGTGATCCAGATATGCGATGCATTCGACGGCCCGCCGCCGGTCATGATCCAGGGGATGATGAAGGAATTGAAGTTGGCAACAGCCAGCAGCAGGATCGTCACCGTCGAGACGTTCCTCAGATGCGGGAACGTGACATGCCAGAAGCGCTGCCACGCATTGGCCCCGTCGACTTTTGCAGCGCGCAGCAACTGGTCGGGCACGGTCTGCAGGCCGGCCATCATCATGATCATGGCGAATGGAAACTCGCGCCAGATGTTGACGACGATCAGCGAGGGCAGCACCGTTGAGACGCTGTCGATGAAATTCGGCGGCCGGTCGGCCAATCCGAGCTGGACCAGCACCGCGCCGATGATGCCAAAGTCCGAATGGTAGATCCACTTCCAGATATACGAGGCGGCGACCGCGCTGATGACCCAGGGAATGATCAGGATGGCGCGCAGGACACCACGGCCGACAAAGTCGCGATGGAGCGCCAGCGCGCAGGCAAACCCCAGGGCAAAGGAGATGAAGGTGGATGCCAGTGTCCAGATAAGGGTGTTCGAGGTGACCTTCCAGAAAATCTCGCTGCTGAGGATCGCCGTATAATTGTCGACGCCGACGAAGATCTTGTCGCGAAGCTGCAGGCCGGGCGGCGTGTTGAAGAACGACAGCTCGACCGTGTAGTAGATCGGATAGGCGATCACGATCAGCATCACGGCGATCGCGGGAAGCACATACGCGTAGTCGGCGCGATGCTCCCAGATCTTCCGCAGCAGGGGTCGCAATCCTCGCCGAGCCCCGGTCTTGCCGGTCAGGATCGTCACTTTGGCGTGCCCTTATTTTTCGGAACGGGCCGGTTGCGCTCAAGGCGCAACCGGTAAGATCTCAGCTCAGGCTTCGGCTAGAGCCCGCCGCCCATCAGCTCTTTCACCCTCTTCGCCGCATCGTCAGCTGCCTGATCGACGGTCATCGCTCCGGTCAGGGCATTCTGCAGCATGTCCGGGATGATGATGTTCATGATCTCGGGAGATTGCGGCAGCGCCGGGAACGGGATGCCGTATGGCAGCATCGAGGTCGTGACATCGAGGAACTTGATCCTGTCGAGACGTTCCTTCATCCATTTGGTCTTGAAGCCGTTGAGATTGCCCGGATTCGAGCCGGCATAGGCCATCTTCAGCGACCATTCCGGGCTGGTCCACATGCAGATGATGGCTTTCGCGGCCGGTTCGTCCACTTTGCCGCCCTCGACATATTCGGGCTTCAGGATGTGAATGTTCGAGCCGCCGAAGACGACGGCGCGCTTGCCGTCAGGGCCAGTCGGGATCAGGCCGTAGCGCATGTTGTCGATAACCGTCTGCGCCTTGTCCTTGTCGGTGCCCGTCGCCTTTTTCTGGAGGTCGAGCATGACATTGTAGTCGGACGGGTGCGAGATCATCATGCCGAGCTGGCCGGCGAGGAACATCGGCTGGTTGTCGGCCTGCTGGTTGGTGAGTGCCGAAACCGGAACCGACTTGTCGCGAACATACATGTCGTAAGAGGCTTGCAGGGCGGCCTTGCTCTGCGGGCTGTCGAGCTCGATCTGCTTATAGGTCGGGTTCGCCGTGGCTTCGTCGAAGACGCCGCCGCCATAGGCCCACAACTGAGGCATGAAGCGGTACGGGGTATTGCCGGCATTCTTGCGAGCCACGAGGCCGTACCCGGCGATGCCGAGCTTGTCATGGATTTGCTTGGAATACTTGACGACATCGTCCCAGGTTGCCGGGGCCTTGTTCGGATCGAGGCCCGCACGTTTGAAAATGTCGGCGTTCCAGATGAAGGCCATCGTTTCGTTGTTGGTCGGGATGCCATAGGTCACCCCATCCCAAGTCACGGCCTTCATGGCGCCGGGCCAGAAATCCTCGGTCGAATATCCCACGTCCTCAGGCTTGAGCGGCTGCAGATAGCCCTTTGAGGCGAACTCCGTACCACCCAGGATCTGCAGGCGCACCGCCATCGGCGCTGCATTGCCAAGCAGCGCCGTGCGGAACTTGTCCAGGAGATCGTTGTAGGTGAGGGCCTGGTCCTCGAGCTGGATGTTCGGATAGGTCTTGCGGAAGGTCTCGAAGAAATCCTTGTAGTACTGGCGCAGGAGGTCGGGGTCGCCCTCGAACACGCCCTGATACCAAAACGTCAGTCGCCCCTTGTAGTCGAGCGGGGTGACCTTGGCGCAATCGCCTGCCGTGTCAAAATCCTGTGTGCCCGCAATGGAGCGCACATATTCCGGCGACCACTTGCTCAAGTCGACCGGCGCCGCACCCAGCGCCGGTGCGGACATCAACGATGCCACTAACGCAGTGGAGACAGTGCCGCGCAGGACGGCACCGCCGAGTGTAATCCTCGTCATAGGTATCCTCCAGGTATCTCTCCCATGCCGCTCTGCATCGAGGCGAGCGGCCTTGCTCGTCGGTTGCGGGGACATCTCCTCAAATGTATCCCTTAGAGCACTTTATACGTTTTCAGATCGCAGATTGGCTGTCAACGCAACAAATCGTACATTGTTTATGGAAATCGTGCGTGATATCGAGAAAGGTGTGTATTCATGGAAGGGGGAGTCGGCCTTGGCCGAAACGCGGGAATTCAAAGCAGAGCCACCGGAGGGGATCGATCCTCTTGGGGCCTCGAGCGAGGGCGCCTCGCTCTATGAGCAGATCCGGGAGGACATCATCGAAGGGCGGCTCGCCGCCAACGAACGGCTGGTGGTCACTGATCTGGCCCGGCGTCACGGCACCTCGACCAATCCCGTGCGCGAGGCCCTGCAACTGCTGCGCGGCGAAGGCTTTGTCACCTTTCTCCCCAATCGCGGGGCACGCGTGCGGCCCATAGATCAGGATTTTGTCCGGGATATCTACGAGATCGGTGTGCTGATCGAGCCGGCGCTAACGCGATGGTTTGTGAACATGGCCACCGACGAGGACATCGCCGAACTCGAACGCCTCCAAGGCCTGATCGAAGAGAACAACTTTGCCGACACGTTCAGGCACAGCGAGCTGGACACGGCCTTCCACACCGTGATGTACCAGCGGCACTATAACCGCCATGCCGCCGAGCTTTGGTGGAAGCATCGCGAAGTGCTGCGCGCCGTAAGCCGGCGTTTTAATTTCACGCTCGCCCGCCGTGCCGCGATCATTCGCGAGCACCGTGAGCTCATCGCTCATGTGAAAGCGGGAAATGCGAACGAGGCAGCCGAACTCATTGCGCGCCATGTCGAGGGCTCCGGCCGGCATGTCCTCGAACACATGCGCGCGCGTAGCGCGGCCCGGGCTGGATAGCCGGCCCGGCGATCGTTTGCCCGGCCATTCAGACAAAGGTAGTTGAGATGAAAATCACGGGCATTCGACCATGGCTGATCAAATCCCCGGCCTCATATTGGGGAGAATACCTGTTCGTCGAAGTGACGACCGACGAGGGGGTGAGCGGCTGGGGCGAGATCACCACCACCACAAAGCTGGCCAACCGCGCGCTCTGCACGATCCTGCGGCAGATAGGCATCGCCGTGACGGGCGAGGATCCGGCGCGCATCGAGCACCTCTGGCACAAGATTTTCCGCAGCTTCACCTATATGGGCAGCCGCGGCGCCGCCGTTGAATGCGTGAGCGCCATCGACATAGCGCTCTGGGATATCCATGGCAAAGTCCTCGGCAAGCCGATCTACGAGTTGCTGGGCGGGCCGGTGCGCGAGGAAATCGCACTTTACACCCACCCCAACCAGGCCAAATTCACCAGCAAGGAGGCCGTGGTCCGCGAAATTCGCGACATCGTCGAGTCAGGACACACCGGGCTCAAATTCGATCCGTTCCCCCACCAAGGTCCTAGCGTCGATGGCGAGGCCCGCGAAAGGAGGGACGGCTATCTCGATGGCAGCATGACCCGCAAGGATGAACGCGAAGCGGCTGAACTCACGGCGCTGATCCGCGAAACGGCGGGCCCTGATGTCGACATCCTCATCGATGCGCATGGCCGCTTCGACGTTCCCACCGCCATTCGCCTCTGCCGGAGCCTCGAGGAAGCCGGCCAGATCGACTGGTTCGAGGAGCCCTGTCCGCCGGAGAGCCTGAACGCGCTCAAGCAGGTGCGTGATAAGGTCAGTGCCGCGATCTCGTGGGGCGAACGCGGCCACACGAAATGGGATTTCGTGCCGGTGCTCGAAAACAAGCTCGCTGACTACATCATGCCTGACGTCACCTGGACCGGTGGCATTACCGAACTGAAGAAGATCTCCGCCCTATGCGAAGCCTACTACATCCCGGTCTCGCCGCATGACGCAGCGGGACCGATCAACGTGGTTGCGGGGGCGCAGGTGATGATGACCGTTCCCAACTTCTACAAGCTTGAGACGTCGGAGTGGAACCTGGGCAAATACGATCACCTCATCGACCGACCGCTCGACGTCTCGAACGGCAACCTCAAGCTGACGTCGAAGCCTGGTCTCGGTGTCGAGATGAATCGCGACTATCTGCAAGCCCACGAGATTGAGCTGGGCTAGCAGCGCCCTGCGCTCCAGCGACAAGCCCCGGCGATCTGAAACGAGGACAAGTCATGCCAAAGACGGGTGGAGCCGGCGAGGCTCTCAATCGGGTCAACACCAATTCCAAGCCATCCGACCTACGCATCACCGACATGCGGGTGGCCGAAATCGTCGGCGCGCCGTTCACCTCGGCGCTGCTCAAGATCTACACCAACCAGGGCATCGTCGGGCTTGGCGAGGTGCGCGACGGCGCCAGCGCCACCTACGCACTAATGCTGAAAAGCCGGCTGCTTGGCGAGAACCCTTGCGACATCGATCGTCTGTTTCGCCGCATCAAGCAGTTCGGCGGCCACGGCCGGCAAGGCGGTGGCGTCTCGGCGGTAGAAATCGCGCTCTGGGATCTCGCCGGCAAGGCCTATGGCGTTCCGATCTACCAAATGCTCGGCGGCAAGTTCCGCGATCAGGTGCGCGTCTATTGCGATACCGACGCGGAGAAGCCAAGCGGCACCGAAACCGGAAAACGCCTCAAGCAGCGCATGGACCGCGGTTTCACCTTTCTCAAGATGGATCTGGGCTTGATGCAGATCGCCCATGTCCCGGGCGCCGTGACCGCGCCCGCCGGCGCGCTCGAAGGGTTTCACGCTAACCCGCGCGGCCGTGGCGGCACGCTCGAGGAGCGCAAGGCCCGCAATCTCGCCTATGACGCGCAGAACGTGCAGCACCCGTTCACGGGCCTGCACTTCACCGAAAAAGGGATCGACCTGCTCGAGCAGTATATCCACGAGGTCCGCGAGGTGATCGGATACGAGATCCCGCTCGCCATCGACCATGTCGGCCACATCTCGCTGCAGGACGGCATACGCCTGGCGCGCCGTATCGAGAAATACGTCCCGGCGTGGCTGGAGGATGTGATCCCATGGCAGCACACCGATCAGTACCGGCAGTTGCAGCAGGCTACTTCCGTGCCGATCTGCACTGGCGAGGACATCTACCTCAAGGAGGCGTTCGAACCTCTGCTCAGGAGTGGCGGCCTCTCTGTTATCCACCCGGACCTGCTCACCAGCGGAGGCATCCTCGAGACCAAGAAGATCGGCGATATGGCGCAGGACCACGGCGTCGCCATGGCCATCCATATGGCCGAAAGCCCGATCGCCGCCATGGCCGCCGCGCATGTCGCCACCGCGACCGAGAACTTCATGGCGCTCGAGTACCACTCCGCCGATGTCGACTGGTGGGACGACATCGTCACCGGCCTGCCCAAGCCGCTCGTCAAGGACGGCTTCATCACCGTGTCTGACAGGCCGGGGCTGGGCATAGACGACGTGGTCGACGAGGTGATCAGCCGGCATCTGCAGCCCGGTGTCACGGGGATATGGCAATCCACCGAGCATTGGGACAATGAATATAGCTGGGACCGGACCTGGAGTTAGCCCAGACCCCCTGCCCTCATTCCCCCCAGGCTCACAGGGCCAACGACCGACCATTCGTGGCGACCTCTCCCCAGGGAGAGGCGAAGAAAGAAACGGACGAAACCATGATCTACGAACTGCGTATCTATGACTGCCTGCCGGGCAGGCTGCCGGCTTTGCTCAAGCGCTTTTCCGAGCAAACGCTGGCCATCTGGGAAAGGCATGGCATCCGCCAAGCCGGGTTTTTCACCACGGCGATCGGTGAAAAAAGCAATCGCCTCACCTATTTCCTCGCCTGGGAATCGCTGGCCGAGCGTGAGGCGAAATGGGCGGCGTTCGTCACCGATCCGGCATGGCACAAGGCCCGGGACGAGTCTGAGCGCGACGGGCAGATCGTTGCCAATATCAGCAGCCAGCTGCTCACGCCGACAGCTTTCTCGTCTGTGAAATAGGACTGCGCCATGAAGATCACCGACCTGCGCTGCGCCGTCATCGGTAAGCACCCGATCGTCCGCATCGTCACCGACGAGGGTCTCTACGGCCTTGGCGAGGTCGAGTTCACCAAGACCTATCTCAAGCCCTTTGTGCTGCATTTTCGCGACGCGCTGATCGGCGAGGACCCGACCGACGTCGAGCGGGTGATGCTGAAGATCCGCCAGCGCGGTTCGTTCAAGCCCTATGGCGCCGCGGTGAGCGCCATCGAGCATGCGCTGTGGGACATTGCCGGCAAGGCGGCGGGCGTGCCGGCCTACAAACTGCTCGGCGGCAAGGTGCGCGACAAGGTGCGCGTCTACAATGGCTCGATCCGCCAGAAGCGCTCGGGCGATCGGCCGGAGGATTATGCCGCTGATGTCAAATGGATGATGGAGCAGCCGCAGAATTTCTTCATGGTCAAGCAGGGAATCTCGTTCCACTCCAACATGAAGGACAGCATCGAGGGCTTCCATTACGGCGTGACGCAGAAGAAGGCCGGCTATCACGGCGCCATGGATCAGGGCGTGATCAGCGAGCGCGGTTTCAATCACATGCTCGACTGCGTGATCGCGATGAAGGAGGTGCTGGGCGACAAGGTCAGCCTGGCACTCGACTGCGGCCCGGGCTGGATGCTGCCCGATGCGATCAAATTCGCTCGCGCGGTCGAGAAGTACAATTTGATGTGGCTCGAGGACATGCTGACCGGCGACTATGTGCCGTGGGTCAATCCGCAGGCCTATCGGGAACTGACCACTTCCACCTCGACACCGATCCATACCGGTGAGCAGATTTACCTCAGGCACAATTTCAAGGAACTGATCGAGACGCAGGCGGTCCGCGTCATCGGTCCGGATCCCGCCGATATCGGCGGCATCGCCGAGCTCAAATGGGTCGCCGAGCACGCCTACATGCACTCGATCCTAATGGCGCCGCACGGCACCGCGAATGGCCTCCTTGGCCTCGGCGCGCTGATCAACGTCTGCGCCACCTTGCCCGCCAACTACATCGCCTTCGAGTATCCGAGCGCCTCCGACCCCTGGTGGGAGGATTTGGTGATCGGCCTGCCGGCGCAGATCGTGAAGGACAGCATGGTGGACCTGCTCGAAGCGCCGGGCCTGGGCCTCGATATCGACGCCGAAGCGGCCAGGAAATATCTCCGGGAAGAGGATGCAGGCTTCTTCGACTGAGCCTCCATCTGCATGGCGCTGCCCGTCGGGGCATCAACCGGGTTTTTGTGTGCGCCAGTCATACTCTTGCCGGAAGCCAAGGACGTCGCGCAGCTTGCGGTTTGATAGGCCCCTCGAACGTATCCATGGCGCGTGTGACCGGTATGGTGGGTACGTGCCTGCCCAGAAACTCCGCCGTCGGCACCTCAGCCACGATGTTCTCGTTGACGGCGTTTAATATCTGGAACCCCAGGCCATCCTTCTCGATGCACAGATCGACGATCTGGCCGAGATCGCGCGCGTCCATATAGGTCCAGGCGTCGCGTCGCCTTTTCCCGGGATCAGCCAGGAAACCGGGGAAGCGGGCATAGTCCTGCGGTTCGACGACGCCGCCGATCCGCAGCGCATAAATGTCGGCTCCGGTGCGGAGGCGAAAGAACGCGCAATCTTCTCACCCAGCACCTTGGAAAGACCATAGCTGTCGGTCGGATCGACGTCGTAATCCTCTTCCACCGGAAACGATGCGAAATCGCGATCGCCTTCGGCAAAGCACACGCCATAGACCGTTTCGCTGGAAGCGGTAATGATCTTGCGGATGCCGAGCGTCGGCGCTCTTCAGGCGCACATGACCGAGGACGCAGATTGCAGCGGTGCGTGGTAAACGCCGGAAACGGTGCAGCGGTTCGCCAAAAATGACCGAGGCTGAGCGGCCGCACATGGAAATCGCTGCCGATTAACCCACTACCCGACAAAGGGCGTAATTGCGCCATTTCTAATATATTCATAAGTTAAAGCAGTGCGGGGGACGTCGAATTCTTCCCGCGGTGGCCGGTGTGGTCCGCCATCCCAATGAGCCCAAACTGCACCGGCCATTTCCTATCTATACGGAATGGGTAGCACCTGAAAACGGAAACGTCCTGCCTTGTGGAGGGCGAGCCTTTAGCGCTGCCTTGCCTCGGCAGATAGAGGCCACAGGTTCGAGACCTCTCGGGTCCACGCCGTATTCGATGCTGACGTCGCCCTTTTGCCCTCCGGACAAGGCTGTTGTTACAGGTCGAGAAGCAATCCTGACCGCAGTGGTGAGATGGGGCACGGGCAGCCGAGGTCGGTGGATTTTCTAAAAGCTGTGGGCCTATTCCCACCAATCGCCAGGGGTCCCTCTCCACATCGAGGCAATCCCAATTTCATCCATTTAGTGCGAAATGCGTCGGCGCAATTCCAAGTTGTTATCCTTTTGGGTACATTAGCCACCTAAGATATAATTAACAAATTGTTAACCGGGATTAATGCGCCTTTTCCACAGCATCGTAGTATGCGTGTCAGGCTGGATTACCTCAATGGTGCGGGGGTGCCATACATCTGGGCCTTTGACGACGTATGGCGTACTCCTTGAATCTATATCCAATTGACATGTAGGCAGCCCGATACACGGTGGACGCGTTTCAGTTCATGCCGCTCATAGGCTTTGCGAAGGATACAAGACAAAGAAAGCAAGTGAAAGCAAAGCCGGCGGCGGAGAGGAGTAGGGCGATGGGACAACCTCAAATTTCCGTACCTTGGAATGATGCAACGAGGCCGATGCTTAATGGGCATCTGCCGGACACGAATGGCCTTGGCAGGACCGATCTTGAAGGAGGACATCCGAGCGAAGGCCTGGTCATAATTGTCGACAAGCGAGCACTCGAGCGCGAATGCCTTGCTCGTGGCCTTGTCGAGCACAATCCCAACTTCCGCGTTAGCACGGTAGGATCGCTTGACGAGATCCGGCGCATTGCTGGTGAGGCGGAGCCATCCGCGATCCTCGTCATTCTTGGGGCCAGAAAGGTCACCGACGAGAGCGTCCGGACGGAACTCGTGCACTTCATTTCCGAGGTTGGCGCCGTACCCGTCATCGTTGTGGTGGATTCCGACGAGCCGGGCGAGATTCTCGCGGCTCTCGAATGCGGCGCCCGAGGCTACATTCCCACAAGTGTGAAGGTGAGGGTCGCTGCCGAGGCCATTGGCCTGGCTCGTGCCGGAGGAATCTTCGTACCCGCCAGCTGTGTGCTGGCGCTCCGCGAGATCATCCATTCGGCCGCAAACGGAGCCCGCCCGCTCACCGGCATGTTCACCGCACGCGAGGCCGCGGTTGTGGAAGCGCTCAGGAAAGGCAAGGCGAACAAGATAATCGCCTACGAGCTCAACCTCTGCGAGAGCACCGTCAAGGTCCACATCCGCAACATCATGAAAAAACTGAAGGCAACGAACCGTACGGAGGTAGCCTACAAGTTGAGGCAGATGATGCTTTGAGCCTGCCGCGGCCGGCCCCTTGCGTGGCCGGCCTGAGGACAAGCTGCTGGGCGTTGTTGCATCGATATGGAGCCAGACCTCCGTGATGTCGGCCGCTATCGTCCGAGGTTCAGAAGTCGGACGGCCCTTCCAGGCCCTTGTCGCGAAACGGGTACGCGCGACTGGGGGGGCAGTCAGCTGTCGCGAATCCTGCCTTGACGATAAATCCGACGCTTTCCCCTCCCATTTCGGCGCCGCGATATGCGGCTTCGGCTGCCTTCAGCCCGCCTGTTAGCCTGCGGATTACCGGATCCGCTCCGAATATGTCGAGCGGCAGGCCCAGTTGATCACTTGCAGGCCGTTTCGGCGGCCACACACTGAGGCCGAAATAGCTGGCGGCCGAGCGATCGATCTTGCCGCTGAACTGCACCAAGAGCGTATGACGCGAGTTCCCGGCAATACGGCCCAGGCTGTTGATGTCCATTGACGGTCTATCGGAGGGTCGCATCGCGACTACGATCACATCCCATACATTGTCGGTCAGGAGCGACGGGTGCGAAAATACGCTTACTCTCGCCCCACGCTCGCGAAGCGTATACGCGAGGAATGGTGCACAAGGCGTGTCACAGACGATGGCGAGCCTCGCCGCAGGTTGATCGACACCTGCATCGTCGAGCAAGGCGCGGCACAACCGCGCGAACTCTGGCAGCAGAGCTATGGACGGATGGCTGAGATTGGGAGCCGCGACTTTGATACCGGCCTCGTCACAGGCGTCGAAGTCCACAACGCCTGACCGAAGCTCCCACGGTTCAGCCATTAGCGAAACAACCGCATGAGGGGGTAAGAGTTCGATGAGAGACCTCGAAATCGGCCCGACCTGGAGACAGTTCGTGACGAGGTCAACCTCTTGCCATTTGCGGCTGTCGATGCGATCCGTCACTTCCACGCGTTCGGAGACTTTTGCATATTCAGCAAATGCCGACGTCGCGTCCGCGGCTGCTGTCAGGCTCGGATGCCTGTAGGGGACGCGAGCAAGCGCAACGACATGGGCCGCATTGGCGAGCGCCGCGGCTGTCGCTGTCGCCGCCTGGTATCCTGTCGCCGCGCC
Source organism: Mesorhizobium sp. P2_E9 (assembly GCF_056403815.1). NCBI lineage: Bacteria > Pseudomonadati > Pseudomonadota > Alphaproteobacteria > Hyphomicrobiales > Phyllobacteriaceae > Mesorhizobium > Mesorhizobium sp. P2_E9. The sequence continues at coordinate 216,856 of NZ_JBFUET010000010.1, read as the reverse complement.
AACGACCACGGTAAGGCCGGAGAGATCGAGACCAAGCAAGGCTATTTGCCTGTGAACGATAGCGAGAGTTCGCGCACGGTCGATCTCGGGAACATGACGAGCAAACGGCCTTGCGGGGAAATCACGTGATGATGGCATCAAGCTGGGCGCCACGTTGCGCACTCTCCACTATCAGATAGGCTGGCAATGTCCTTTGACGCAGGAGAACCAGTCCCTGCCGGATCTAGTCGGGGCGCGATGCGCGTGCATGTCCTGCATTGTGTTGATGGATGCCGCCGTTGCGGGGTTGCACATTTGGCGAACGTGGTTCCGGACATTCTCTCGACATCCTTGCCAGGAGAGTGGCGACCTGAGTTGGGTTGGCACACTCGACCGCCTGGTAACCGAAACCAGTTCCAATGCGTCATCCTCGCAATACAGCCGAACCTACCCGAACTGCTACCGCAGCAAACGGATGCTCGGTGATACGCCGTTCGATCAGAAGGCTTATCGACACCACGCCAGCAACGCGCGGATCAGGCGAAGGGGGTAGCCAGCGCCACGTCCGGCGCTACCTCCTTTGCGGCTCTTGTCCAGAATGACCCGCCGGCATGAAGTTGGGCGCTTAGCTACAGCCATCAGCGTTCCTCGGCGAAACTCGTGGGCGAAAATCGTGACAATCAGCGCATTTGACATAAATTCTCGCAGGCCCGGCATCCGTGCCGGCCAAAACCGTCGTCCGCTTGGAGGCCGGCGCAAGAGGATGATGGACGTGACGGTCGCACTGGTCGCGCTTGTCCTCGCCGCTCCGGTTATGCTGGCGGTTGCCCTTCTGATATTGGTGACCGACGGCGGGCCGGTGATATTCTCCCACGGCCGGGTTGGCTTCAACGGCAAGCGTTTCGCCTGCTACAAGTTCCGGACCATGGTCGCCAACTCCGAGCAGGTTCTAGCCGACTATCTTGCGAGCAATCCCGAAGCCGCCAAGGAGTGGGGACAACACTGGAAATTCAAGAACGATCCGCGCATCACATTCCTGGGGCACATTCTCAGGAAGTCGAGCCTCGATGAGTTGCCCCAGCTCATCAACGTGCTGCGCGGCGAAATGAGTTGCGTCGGCCCTCGACCGGTCGTTCCCGACGAACTGCAACGCTATGGAACCTGTGCGATCGACTATCTTCAAACCCGGCCGGGATTGACCGGCCTGTGGCAAGTAACGGGCAGAGACGCAATAGATTATCCCAGTCGTGTCTCAATCGACAGCAGCTATGTGCGAAACTGGTCCATATGGGCTGATGTCGTCATTCTCGTTCGGACGATCTTCGCCGTGATGAAATTCAACCATGCGTCTTGATTAGAGCGGCTCATCGGTTCACGGAAACGCGTAATATCTCTTCGTTTCGACCCAATTCCGAACGGAAACCGTTACCGCCTTTTTCGTGGAATGGCTCTGGAGCCATCGCAAATTCTTGATCTCATCCCTGTCGTTGCCCCAAAACCGCAGTGTACCTTTGGCGACAGTGGCAAACGGGTCCGGCGCCAGCCGCGACAAAAGAGGTCGCGGTCCGTCATTGCTCACGTGACATGCCACGACGCAACACGATGCCAAGGAAGAGGCCGAGCAAATAGGTGCATTGCAGTGTGACGACCAGGAGCAGGATCGAAAGCAGGCGGTGCCAAGCAAACAAACTGCCAGTGCCACCTGCAACGGCACCGACCATGACGGTCACGGCGGTCGCGACGATCAGCGCAGGCGCGCGAACGCGCAATCCAAGCAAGATGCCGATCGCGCCGACAATGACAAGGCCCCAATGCACGGCGATCTCCTATGGTCCGCAAGACTCAGTGTGCCGCGCCCCGAGTCTCCCACATCTGCAAATTCGTACCAACACTCAATCCGGGCGTATGGCCTGGCCGCTGTCGACCAGGCGGCGGGAAATCGCTGCACCTGCGCCGCCTGCACAAAAGGCGTAGGACACCTTGTCCCAATGCCCCCTTTTCGCTCATTTCCTTGTCCACCGGCTGGGCCTACGCTGCTTGTCAAATGGGTATGCGGAGTATTCACCCGCGGTGCGGCAGCATGCCTTGAATTGTCCAGAAAGGAGCGCTGAGCCTCTATTTCTCAGCGTTGCGGTTCAGAGCAAAAGGGCGCTGGACGTTGCGCAGCTGGCCGTGTCGGCAAGCAGTTGCTGCATAACGCTTTCAGTGTGACGTCCAAGCTATGCTGCAAGCATCTATTATCCTGCTTATCGCGTCGACCTGGTTCCCAGGCGCCGCGCGGATTGGCGGAGCTGACGGCTCGATTTCCTTCTTGCTAGCCCTGTTCTGCGCCTTGCTAAGCGTCCCCTCCTACGGCGAGGCCGCAAGGCGCCTCCATCGGACCGAAGCGGCCCTGGCGGCTGCAGTGCTGGCGGTAGCTGGTCTCATCATCGTTCTTTCCCTCCTATCGACGACCTACGCCGACAATCCGATCAGGACTGGACGCGCGGTTTTCGCGCAGGTGTTTGGTTTCGCGATAATCCCGGCCATTGCGGCAATCTCCATGAGACCCAAGGGTTCCGAGGCGGTTGACAGGATTGTGACGGCGATGATCATCATGAGCTTCATAACATCCTGCCTCGTAATAGTCGGCCTGGGCGGTGCCAGGTTTGCCGACAGGGCCGAAGGATATTTCAAGCATTCGAACCAACTGGGAATTGCCCTGTCGGCGGGGCTGCCGCTTGTTGCCGCGAAGCTGACCGTTTCCCGCAAATATCGAATTCTCCTCGTGGGCTGCCTCGTGGCGGTGCTCCTGGGTTTGGTGAAATCAGGTTCAAAGACCAATTTTGTTGTCGGTGTTGCGGGTCTTGGCGCATTTTATGGATTATACAGTATTTTCTTAATAAGAAGAAAAAAGAATCCAGTATCTGTTATATTTGGTATAGTTGCAGCTCCAGTGTTGTTCCTAGCGAGTTTGCGTTTATTGGAGCACCTCAATCCGCGAGCGTACGGCCTGCTATTCGTTCAGCTCTCCGGGGGGGACGCGCATTCCATGATATCGCGGCAACGCCTATGGTCGATGTCGATCGATCTGGGCATGGAGCATCCGTTCCTAGGAGTGGGTGCGGGCCAGTGGATAGGTGACATAGCCCCCCACAGTCACAACCTGTTCATCGACTATTTCAGGACGCTGGGAGTGCCCGGCCTCGGGTTGGTGACGGTCATTGCCCTGCTGGTTACACTTTACCTGGCGAGCGCAGTTCTTCACACCTTGATTGGCAACGACACGAGCAGTTCCGCGACAAAGATAAATGTGATGGTGCTCGGCGCATCGGTTTCTGTGTGGAATTACCTCGTCGCTAATCAGATGAGCGATTCCTTCGGCCCATCGACCGCGCCTTTCTTCTGGCTGCCGTTGGCGCTGCTCATGTTCTACCGCGGCATGCAACGATTGCCGCAGACCGAGCGCGCCAAGAATACAGCGCGGTACACAGGCACCGCGTCGCCGGTATTCGCACACTTGGGAACTGAGGAAGAGCGAGGGCCCTTTCCTGCTCTCACCGGTCTTCCGAGCGCTATCTCCGCCGGCTGAATCCGATGACTTCGCCCAATGTTCGTGACTTGGCGGAAAGCCTGCCGCCAAATACCAATGCTCGCCTGCTTCGGTCAGATGTTCGATTTGTGGAATTCTTTGGTCTCCCCGGGATTGGAAAGACGACCACCTCAAGCTTGTTGGCGAACAGCTTGCGGCAGTGCGGCTCGCTGATAGGCGAAGTGAGGATGGCTCGGGAACCGAGAACATTCATCGGAAGGCAGCTATACAGGATCGGTATTGTTATCCCGAGATTCTGGAACCCCGAGTTTCGTTCAATGTTTGGACGTATCGCACGCTTTGCCATCGAAAGCGGGCAGACCTCTGTTGTCGACCTGGTTAGAGTCGTCTGGAATCTTTCCGTTCTGGTCGCCTACATCGAGAACGAACGACTAGAGAGAAACTCGATCGTCATAATGGACCAGGGATTGTTGCAGGGGTTCTGGTCCATACTGCTGAAGAGCAAGCGTCGAACGACATCCGAGAATTGGCTCGATATCTTGTCCGCCATTGGCGTGTACGACATGGTTTTTGTCCATCTGCGAAGCGAGGCTGGTGTCGCACGAGGTCGACTACGGACACGAGGCGATCGGTCCTCGCGGATGCAAAAGATATCTCCCGACAGGGAGTTCCAGCTCTGGTCCATGGCGGACCGTGCCTGCCGCGAGATCGCAGCGGATCTTGGCAGGGAACTGCGCGCGGAAGATCACGCCGGCTTGGTGGCGGCGGTCGATGTCGACAGCCTGGCATCGCCCAAAGACGTCGCGGAACGAGCGCTTGAGGCAGTCCTGCTAGCCTTCCTCGACAGACATCGCTTGTGCGATTCGGCAGAACAATGAGCACGAAAATGAATCGCCGTTCATTCATGGGCCTTGCCGGTTCCTGTCCCGTCTTCGCCCTGTTGTTAGGCTCGCAAAAGGCGGAAGGTGGGCAGGCCTCTCTCCCGGCGACTGACAGCGGTAAAGGCCAGCCGATCGTGCTGAATGGCGAGTATGGATACAAACAACTATCAATTCCGAACCTGCCTGAGGGAGCAACAATCGATGCTCGCAATGCTACCTTCTTGGTTGCCAACAGCAGGAACAGCGATCCGAGCGCGATCATGGGCTGCGATGAGGGGACGCTGCCGGTCAATCGCTATCCGGTCGTCATCCGTGACTGCCCTGGCGTTCGGTTCATTGGCGGGCGCATCAACGGCCAGGTGCCGCAGACGTCGGACTGGCAAGATACCTACTGCAACAGCGCGGCACTTCTCGTCAGGGGCGGATCGACCAACGCGACGATAGAAGGCGTACGCGCACGCCGCTGTTGGGACGGAATTCGCTTCGCCGAGCAGGCCGGCGGCTTTCACCTCAAAGGGTGCTGGCTCAGCGAAATCAGGGATGATGCGGTGGAGAATGACTATCTGCTCAGCGGCACCATCGAAGATTGCCTGTTCGACGGATGTTTCTCGGGGATTAGCGTGGATCCCGCGAAAAACGACCGGGACGGAACGAAGGAAATCGTGCGTATCGACGGATCGCTCATCCGCATGCATGCCTATCTGGCCAAGGGTGAAATCACACACCAGGCACCGGTCAAGGCGTCCGATGTGTCGCCCAGCTTGAGGATCACAGGATCGGTTTTCGCGCTGGCAGCGGCAAACATGCGCGGATTTCATCGCCTGAAACGCACGTGGCTAAAGACCATCGAAAGCCGGGACAACGTGTTGCTGTGGCTGCCCGATGAGCCAATCCCGTTCGAACTGCCACTGCCTCCGTCCGGCTTCAGGGTGCTGACGGGCGCTGACGCGCGCGAATACTGGAACAAGGCGCATCTCCAGTGGGTCGCGGCGCATCAAGACGTGGCCCGGTTCTCTGACGAAGTTCTGTGAGAAGCCGAACCCGTCGGCAAGTACCGGACCGTTCCTTTCCATCGTTGCATTGAAGCGTTTGCTCGGTCTGAGCGCCGCCGACGATAGGCAACATCGCGTCCCGGTTCTTCGTTTCATCGAGCGTACTGCACAAGAGGGGAAAACAAAGGTGGGAGCCATGAAAGCCAGGGAAGTCGAACTGCTGTGCACGTTGGGTCCGGCGTCGCTCAATGACAAGGTGATCCATTGGCTGGAGCGGGTTGGTACCTCGCTGTTGCGCCTCAATCTGTCACACACGAAGCTTGAGGATCTGGAGCGGATCATCACCTTCATCCAGAAGCGGACGCATATTCCGATTTGCCTCGATACCGAAGGTGCGCAGGTGCGCACCGGCCCGCTGGTCGACGGCAAGGTGACGGTGCGCGAGAACCGGTTCCTGACCGCCCGAGCCCGGCCGGCGGCGGGTGACCAGTTCGGCATCAGTTTCTACCCGGCATACATCATCGACAAGCTTCAGGTCGGCGATTTCATCAGCATCGATTTCAACGCCGTCCTCACGCAGGTCGTGGAGAAAAACAACGACGCGGTGATCCTCAGGGTCCTGAACGGCGGAGAGCTCGGTCAGAACAAGGCAGTAACGGTGCAGCGTACGCTCGATATGCCGCCCTTGACCGAAAAGGATCTGGCAGCCATCGCGATTGGCCGCCGGATGGGCATCCGCCATTTCGCGCTTTCCTTTGCGCATCGTGCGTCGGACGTCGACGGGATTCGGGCCAAAGCCGGCGCCGGCGCGGTCATTATCTCAAAGATTGAATGCCTGAGCGGCTTGCGCCATCTCGCCGCGATAGCCGAGAAGTCCGACGCAATCCTGATCGACCGCGGCGACCTGTCCCGGGAAGTCCCGATCGAGCAGATTCCCGCTATTCAGAAGATGATCATCCGAAATGCGAAGGCGCATGGCGCGAAGGTCTATGTCGCAACGAACCTGCTGGAGTCGATGACGAGTTCGCCAACGCCGACTCGCGCCGAAGTCAACGACGTCTACAACACCCTGGCGGATGGTGCCGACGGCCTCGTCCTGGCGGCGGAAACGGCCATCGGTCAATACCCGGTGAGTTGTGCCAGGATGGTCGTCAAGGTCGCTGAGCAATTCCGGCGGAATGCGGCCGGCGGCACGCACGCCATCCGGGTGCGTCCGTCATCTCTGCTGGGCGGCGTCGAGCCGCATGGCGGGCGCCTGGTCATCCGGACGCTGGGACCGGCGGAAGATCTGGACATCAAGGACTTGCCGACGGTCACGGTCGGTGATGACGAATTGACCGACGTCGAACAGATTGCCCGCGGTACGTTCTCGCCGCTGTGCGGCTTCATGGACAGGGCGTCCCTGGAAAGCGTGCTTGAACACAACCGGCTTCCCTCCGGTCTGGCCTGGACGATGCCGGTTGTCCTGGCCGTTTCCAAGGAAATCGCGCGCCGGTTCTCGAAGGGCGACCGCGTTCTCCTTTGCAGCAAAAGCGGATTGTCGCACTCTGTTCTCGACATCTCCGAAGCCTATGAGTTCGAGCCGGAACTGCTCGCGCGCAAATGGTTCGGCACGGACTCGCGCGAGCATCCCGGCGTCGCCCGCGTGCTTGCGCGCGGCGGCCATTTCCTCGCCGGCGGCATCACCCTCATCCAGCCGCTGCCTTTGCCGTACCGCCGCTACGACCTGACCCCGGCCCAACTGCGTACGGTGTTTGCGCACAAGGGCTGGACCCGGGTGGTGGCCTTCCACAGCCGCAACCTTGTCCATCGCGTCCACGAAGTGATCCAGATGGCTGCCCTGGAGCGCACCTACGCAGACGGCCTGTTGATCAATCCCGTGGTGGGAACTGCCAAGCGCGGAGATTTCATGCCGCATCTTGTCCTCGACGGCTACCAGGCCATGCTCGACTACGGCATTTATCCGCCGGGCAAGGTGGTGCTCGCGAGCTTCATCACCTACCCGCGATTTGCCGGTCCTCGCGAAGCGGTTTTCACCGCCCTGTGCCGCAAGAACATGGGCTGCAGCCATTTCATCATCGGACGCGACCACTCAGGTGTCGGCGGTTTCTACGCCGCCAACGAGAGCAGGGAACTGTTTGATGACTTGGGCGACATAGGCATAGAGCCGATCTTCTTCGATGCCATCGGCTACGACACCCAGTCCGAGAGCTATGTCGACCTGAACGCCTGCAAGGCTGCGACGCCCATTAGCGGCTCGGAGATTCGACGTGCCCTGCGAGCGGGAGAAGCGCTGCCGAACTGGATGATGCGATCCGAGGTGCAGGAGGTGGTACGCGCCGAGGTGATGATGAAACACGCAGTGTTCCAGGAATAGGACGCGAAAGATGGCTAACGGAATGAAACATTTCGGGCTGCCCTTGCAGGACCGCGAACATCCTGAACCGGGAACGGTGCTATGGCTGCTTGGTCCAACCTCCGCCGGCAAAACGACGCTGGCAAGCCGCGTCGTTGCGGACTTGCGACGGCTCGGGGTTCCGGCCATCCTGTTTGATGGCGACGAAGTCCGCGGGTTCTTCGGCGCCGACCTCGGATTTGGCACTGACAGCCGGTTGCGCGTGGTCTCGGTGCTGGTGCATCTGGCCAATAAGGCAGCCGATGCTGGCCTGCACGTCGTGGTCGCCGCGCTGACCGCAGGGCAGGACGCTCGCGAACATGTTCGTGAGAACGTCAGAAACCTGACGATCGGCTACGTCGCCTGCTCGGTCGAAACCTGTGCGCAACGGGATCCGAAGGGCCTGTATCGCAAGGCGATAAGTGGCGAGATCGATACCCTCATCGGCTACAACAGCGAGTATCGGCCGCCAGACAGCCCGGACCTCGTACTCGACACCGAGGCGCATTCCTTGGATGAACTCGCGGCGCGGATCGTCGCCTCGTATGTGTGGAATTAACCGAGGCGTGGGCCGTCGCCGATCGACGAAATCCGAGCTTCACCTTCTGAACGCGTCAATTGAGGCGGCGCCATGAGCGACCCCGAACTCGCACGGTTCTTTTTGTCCCTGGTCCTCCTGCTCGTCGGCGCTTTGGGCGGCGGACATATATTCGAGCGGCTGAAGCTGCCGCGCGTGATCGGCGAAATCGTGGGCGGCATCGCGCTCGGTCCGTCCCTGCTGGGGCTTGTCTCGCCCCAAGCGCACAAATGGTTGTTTACTGGGTTCCCCGCCCAGGGTGCCCTGCTTTCCGCCTTTTACTGGCTGGGCCTGATTTTGCTGATGTTCACCGCCGGCTTCAAGATGCAGGCAGAAGGAGCGGGGGGGTCTGGCCGCATCATACTGGCACTGGTGGTCGGCGCGCTCGTCGTTCCGTTCGCGTGTGGCTATGCGGGCGCGCCGTTGTTTGCGGACACTCAGACGGGCGATGTCTTTGCGTTCAAGCTGGTGATGGGTATCGCCGCTGGCGTCACCTCTATCCCGGTTATCTCGCGCATCTTCCTCGATCTTGGCCTGATGAACAGCTCCTTCGCGCGCAATATTATCGGCGCCGCTACCATTCAGGATCTCATCCTCTGGAGCATGCTTGCCATCGCCACGGCGGTGCAGCACGGCGACGCCGCCGATGCGGGAGGCATCGGGCGCGTGATTGCCGTCAACCTTGCCTTCGTGCTCGCCTCGCTTTTCGTCGCGCCGGCCGTTGCTCGCGAGGTTCGTCGAAGGCTCTTCGGCAAGTTCAGCGAAGCGTCGCTGACTGGCTACACAATGCTGCTGTGCCTGGTCTTCGTCGCAGCCGCGAGCCTCTTGAAAGTGAACATTGTCTTCGCCGCGCTTCTGGCGGGTCTCGTCATGGCGCGGTTTCCCTCACGGCATCTTGCTGCGGTGAAACAACATATCGCCGACATCTCGATATGGTTTTTCGTGCCGATCTACTTCGCGCTCGTCGGCCTGCGGCTCGATCTGGCGCATCAATTCGACGGCTCGCTCACCCTCTTCTTCATTGTCGCCAGCACGGCCATCAAGCTGGTGAGTTGCACTGTTGCCGCCCGGACAGCCGGGGCCGACTGGGCCAGGGCCTTCGACTACGGCGTCGCCATGAACACGCGCGGCGGGCCAGGCATCGTGTTGGCGAGCGTGGCATACGCCGCCGGCATCATCGACGAGCGCATGTTCACCGCGCTGGTGCTCGCTTCGATACTGACCTCCTTTGCCACGGGGCTTTGGCTGCGCTGGCGACTGGCGCGCGACCCCGAATTGTTTGCCGATTTGACGAGATCCGCACCTGGCATGCGCGCCTCGCCAAGTTTGGCATCGGCAACCACCGCGCTCTTGGCCCGGGTTTTCCAGTCACCGTCAAGCCGAAACCGGCACGTCGCTGCCAAGCCCTCGGGTCCAGGACCGGATGGAAATGAAGGGCGCAATGAGCTTTCCCCGAAAGGGCACTCCGCTTTGCCCATCGCGGGCGCCGGCTCCGCGACTATAGCTTAGACCACCGCAGCGCATTGGTAGAGGACGACGGCTTGATGAAGCAGAACGGAGCGGCCATGACGCGGGGCTCTGCCGATTATGGCACGGTCCCATTTGTGACCCAGGGGCGGTTGGTGCGCATTGGGGGGCAAAACATTCTGTTCAGCCCATCCCAGCAGGCCATTTTCGCCGTCAACGATACGGCTGCCGACATCTGGCGATCTCTGGACGAGGGCATGCCGCCGGAAGCAATCTCGACCGAGATTGCGCGTGCTGGCGTTGACAGTTGTGAGGCAAAAAAGCACGTCGAGGCAGCGCTTGGCGATTGGCAGCGGTTGAGCCTGATACGCCCCCGTGCGCCGTTGCCTTCATCATCGGCGCAAGCGCCTGTGAACCAGGTGGTCGCCGTTGCGGGCCTTACAGTTCGTATAATCTATCCAGCAGCGTGCGCCTTTCCCGCGAGCACCGCATTTCGGCATCTCGAGATCCAGAGAGAGACGGCTGACGTTCTGCTGCAGGTGGTTGAGCTCGAGGGGCGAATTCACCTGTTTCGGGATTGCGGCTGGGTCTTGTCGTGCTCGCCAGACGAACTTCCCGTGATGTTGAAAGGGCAATTGCTGACCGAGGTTCTCGACCGCGGTACCTATGAGCTTGCACTCCATGCGGCGGCGCTGGTCAAGAATGAGCGCATCGTGCTTCTTTGCGGTAATCCGGGCGCGGGCAAGACGACGCTGACCCTGGCGTTGGTTCATGCAGGATTCGGCTTCGCCGCGGACGACGTGACGCTGCTGGATTCAAGGGGATATGGCGTGGGCCTTCCGTTTGCCCCCGCGGTCAAGGCCGGGTCATGGCCGCTTCTGGCCAAATACTGCCCCGGTCTCGATGACGTTCCAATCTGTCGCCGTCCGGACCGCAGGCGTGTGCGGTTTGCCGTGCCCAGGGAGTTCGTGCCCTTGTCGCGGTCTCCCGTACCCATCGGCTCTGTGCTCCTGCTTCGTCGGGGCCGCGACTCGAAAGCTTGCCTGGAGCCTGTCGACCCAGCGAGCGCATTGCGCGGTCTGCTCAACGGCGCGTTTTCGCCCGGTCGAGAACTGAGCGCCACCGCGTTCGACGTGCTGACTCAGGTCGTCGGATCGGCTGAGACCTATTGCCTGACCTATTCGAGGCTGGATGATGCGGTAAAGCTGGTCACGAGAGCGTGCCGATGATGCGCAGGGGTAACGCGCTTGAGGCATTGATCGCCGGCCTTCGCGGCTGTCCGGCCGACAGGGCCGACTGGCAGGCTGTGATTGCGCTGGCGAATCACACTCTACTCACGCCAGACCTGTTCTCGTCGCTTGCGCGTGCTGGACAGATCCACCAGCTCCCGCAGGATGTACGCGAGTATCTGCGGTTCGTTCACGACTGCAACCGGGAACGGAACCTTCGTTTGCGTGCCCAACTGCGTGAAGCCGTTGCGGCCCTCAACCGCCACGACATCGCTCCGCTCCTGCTCAAGGGAGCCGTTCCGCTATTCCTTTCCCCAGCCGGCCGGGTCCCCAGCAGGATGACAAGTGACCTCGATCTGGCCGTGGAGCCAGCCGAGGGGAAGGCCGCCCGGGCCTGCCTTGAAGAGCTCGGCTACGTCGATGTGGGGGGCGGGCGAGGCATGGCCCGCCAGCAGGACGCCGGGATGCTGGAGCTCCGGCCGAGCCGGGCGAACGGCTTTGAGCCCCCCAAGCTCGTCCAGCGACATGGTCTTCGTGTGAAAATTCCCCCCGCACCGTCTCGCGCCCTGCACTGGATGGTGCACGACCTCCTCAAGGAGGGGGACTACTGGCGAGGCAGGATAGATCTAAGGCACCTTCATGATCTGGCACAATTGGCGGAGAGCGACCACGTGAACTGGACGGCGCTGCGTGCGTCCGTGTCGGATCGAAGCGCCCGCAATGCGTTCGACACACAGCTGCTGGCCTTGCACCATTTCTTCGGGATCAGAATCCCGGCAAAATGCGCACAGCGCCCGATGATCCGTTTCCAGCACTGGAGGCGCATCTTCACGGCGACACACCCCATCATTGGCGCCCCCTTGCGCCTGGCCGGCAATCTGGTGTGGGGCACGTGGCGGTTTTCACGTGCCGATGGCTTGGCGCGACGCGGCCCGTTCGATTTCGCGCACCGCGTCGCTCGCACACTCCTGAATACCCGCACGAAAATCTAAGCCTTTTGGAGAAATTGTTTCTCTACCCGGGAGATCATAAAGTAAAGTTGTTGAAAGATAGGGGTTTGTGACATGGCAGCCGGAAGTAAAAGACGCCCGGAACCGAAACCGGAGGGCTTGGCCTCGGAGGCTCAGGCGCGCCGGGACTTTCTCAAGAAAGCAGGACGGTTTGCGGCGGTAACGCCGCCGGCTATAACGCTTCTGCTCGGCACGAGCTTGAACTCCAAGGCAATTGCCAAATCGGGCGGGTCACGCCCGGGCAACGGCTGGGGGGACAAGAACCACATTCACGTCGGCCCTCCCGGCCAGCTGGGCAAGATCGACAAATATAAATTCGAGCCTCCGGCACATCCCGGCCACGGAAAATAGTAGGTTCGAAAGCATAGCGTTTGAGTTTGTCATTTGACAGCCCGGACGCTCACGGCACGCCACAAGTGCCGCGAGCGTCCGGGCTTTTCCTTGCCGGCAGCGACTAGAGCAATTCCAGGAAAAGTGTGAACGGTTTTCCCGGGAAAAGCGCGCAGCGCTTTCCCTAGGGAATTGCGTCAAAACAAAGAGTTAGAGCGGTTCGCCGTTTCCGTGAAACGGTGAACTGCTCTAGGCCCGCGCTTGCATTTGAGCATCATCCCGACACCAAAAATGGATCCGGTTTTTGCCACGCTGATCCGGTTCGAAAGATCGTCTCAAACAAAAGAAAGAGCCCATCCCGATCTCATCGGGATGGGCTCGCCGTGGACTTTCGAGCATGCCGGAAAGTGGCCCTATGCGAGGAGCAGACTGCTCAGGAAGTTGTCGTTGTGGAACTGCTCCACATGAACACCGGTCAGCGTGATCTGGTCGCCGCCGCCCAGCGACGCCACGACATTCGAGCCCTGGTTCGTGGCCACCTGCAGGAACTGGCTGGTGTTGTAGATGCCAAAGGCCCTGAGATCGAGGACGTCGCCGGTACCGGCGCCGGGCAGGAAATTCATGACCGTGTCCTGACCGTCGCCGTGGGCGAACACGAACAGATTGTGCTGGTTACCGGCAACCAGCAAGTCGTTTCCGCGCCCGCCGATCAGCGTGTCGTTGCCCCCCAGACCCCACAGATAGTCGGCGCCGGTGGTGCCGTTCAGGACATAACCCCCGTTGACGATTGTCGGCGTGCGCCCCGCGGGCGTCGGGACAAAGTAGGAATCCGTGAGAACAGGGGTAGCGGTCGTCCCGTTGAAGCTGCCCACCTTGTAGAACTCGATCAGCATGCCCGCGTCCGTGATCGTCACCAAATTGGCGCCGACGTTGGGAACAGTCTTGCCAGCTCCGCCGAGGCCGGTGGTCGTGTAGGGGAGATAGACGCCGTCGCCGTTATCGTCCCGATTCTCGCGATAGTAATTGTGCTCGTGGCCGGCAAAGACCGCATTCACGCCCCATTGCTCGAAGGGCCACCGCATGGTGACAGTGCTGCCGCTCGGGTTGTATGCCGTGTGATGATAGTATGCCAGGTTGAAGCTCGCGTCGGAATTCGCGAGAAGATTCTGCATCCAATGGCCCTGCACGGAGGTGGAACTGCGGCCATCCGGCTCCTGCTTGTTGCTGCTGAGAGCGAAGAAGTGCACCGGCCCGATCTGGAAGTCGTAATACCGCTCATTGTCGGGCAGCGTGAAGTAATTCAGGTAGTTGGTAACGTTGTTTTCGTCGTATTCGTGATTGCCGAGCGTGGGAAAGAAGCGGTTGATAGTGCTGCCGCTGCCGTACGCGCCCTGATAATTGCCGATGTAGTCATGGTACTGTTGGCCGACGGCGGCGTCCAAGGTCTGCGGTGCATATACGTTGTCGCCGACTGTCAGGATGAAGTCTGGGTTCCAGGCATGGACCATCGCCGAGACGGCTTTTTCGCCGGAGAGGTCGGTGTCGCCGTAATCACCAAAGATCGCGAACCGGTATAATGTCTGCGGCGCGGTCGTCGGAACGACGCTGACCGCATAGTCGTGCGCGGCGGTGCTCCCGTCGGACGAGGTTGCGGTGACGTGGAGGTTGATTGACCCCTCGGTTGCCGCATTGAGCGTGCCGGTGCCGGAGCGCGTGATGACGCCGGTATTGGCATCGATGGCGAAGCGCGAGTCGTTGAGGCTGTAGGTGACCGTATTGGTGACGTCGGGATCCTTGGCTGCGGCTGTGATGTGAACCACGGTGCCCGCGACGGCATTGTCAGTGATCTGATTGGAGGCAGAGTCGGCATCCGCTGGATGCTTGAAGGCGACCGGACCGGTAGTCGGCACATAGTACTCGATGTGCAGAAGTGGGGCGCCGGTGCTGCTGGCATCGAAGGAATTGGCCCTGCGCTCGCCGCTGCTGCCACTGACGATGAATGCCATGTCGTTCTGCGGTAGCCAGCCCGAGCGGCCGATGATCTCCTGCACAATCGCCGAGATGTCCGACGTGCGTTCGGCGGGGCCAGCTTCATTGTTGACGGTCCAATCGGGTGGCGTCCACGTCACCGAGGTGTTCGTCATGGGGCGCAAGGTGAGGTCGCTTATCTCACTCTCGAAGGGGGTGGATTCGTCGCTGTTTTCGCCCCGGATCAAGAGCGACACAGCGCCGGTGCTCGTATTTTGCGCCTGGAACTGAATATAGGCACTGGTGATGACGGCGTCGTACGGAATGTTGACGCTGGTGAAGCGCAATCCGACCGTCTGGACCTTGGTGCCGTCAAACACCATGTCGAGATTGCCGCCGGTGAGGTTCATCCCGCCGGTAGGGCCTTGTTCGGCGTCGTCGGCGCTGGACGCAACCCTTGTCTCGAAGATCGGCCCTGTGGACACACTGACGGCATAGTCCTGGCCCGCGGTGCTCCCATCGGAGGAGGTGGCGGTGACATGCAGGTTGGCCGCCGGCTCGGTTGCTGCATTGAGCGTGCCGGTGCCCGAGCGCGTAATGACACCGGTGCTGGAATTGATGGCGAAGCGCGGGTCATTCACGGTGTAGGTGATCGTCGATCCGGCATCGGGATCCCTGGCCGAGGCAGTGATGCCGGTTGCCGTGCCGGCGGCGGCGTTCTGGGCGATCAGGTTGGCGGCGCTGTCGGCATCCGACGGGGTGTTGAAGGCGACCGGCTCCTGGCTGTCGAGGACGCCGACGGTGAAGGTCTGGTTGGCGGTGCTTCCATCGGAGGACGTTGCCGTCACCGTGAGGTTGATCGACGTCTGGGTTTCGAAGTCGAGCGTGCCGGTGGCCGAGCGTGTGATGACGCCGGTGCTGGCGTCGATGGCGAAGCGTGTATCACTGATACTGTAGGCGACGGTCGATCCGGCATCGGGATCCGTGGCCGAGGCGGTGATGCCGATAGCCGTGCCCGCCGCGGCGAGTTCAGCGATCTGGTTGGCGGAGAGGTTGGAATCGGCCGGCGTGTTGAAGGCCACCGGAGAGCCGGCCGGGCCGGGCAGCAGATATTCGATGTGCAGCAACGGCGCGCTGGCCGGATTGTATTCGTAGGAATCGGCCGTGCGTGTGCCGGTGCCGCTGACCAGGAATGCCATATCGTTGAGCGCCGCCCAGCCCGAGCGGTTGACGATCTCCTGCACGATCGCCGTGAGGTCCGGCGTGCGCTCGGCCAGGCCGTGGTCGCCCACCGTGGTCCACGGGTCCGGGGTCCAGGCCGTGGACGCAGTCGTCTTGGGAAGTGAGGACACGTTGAACTTGACGCTGGTGAAGACGCTCGCGTCGTCAACATTATCACCCTGAATCAGCAGCGACGCCGCGCCGGTCTTCACCTCATTGGCCTGGAACTGGACATAGGCGCTGGTGATGATGGCGCCCTGAGGGATGTTGATACCGGTGAAACGGAGGCCGACCGTCTGGGCCGTGGAGCCGTCATAGGCCAACTCCAGGTCGGTGACGTTGGTCGAAATCGCGCCGGTGCTTTTCTGCTCGACATCGTCGCCGGCGGTCGCCACCCTTGTTTCGATGATCACAGGTGTGGTGCTGCCCGTCCCGGAGACAGCGACGGCGAAGGCGTGGGTATCGGTGCTGCCGTCGGACGAAGTCGCGGTCACGTTGAAGTTGACCGACGGCTCCGACGTCGCGTTGAGCGTGCCGGTGTTCGAGCGCGTGATGACGCCGGTGCCGGCATTGATGGCGAAGCGCGAGTCGCTGATGCTGTAGGTGACGGTCGAGCCGGCGTCGGGGTCCGTGGCCGCGGCGGTGATGCCGATCGCCGTACCGGCGGCGGCGTTCTGGGTAATCTGGTTGACGGCGGGGTTAGCATCGGGCGAGGGGTTGAAAGCGACCGGCTCCGGGCTGTTGAGAACGCCGACGGTGAAGGCCTGGTTGGTGGTGCTTCCATCGGACGAGGTTGCCGTCACCGTCAGGTTGATCGACGGCTGCGTCTCGAAGTCGAGCGTGCCGGTGGCCGAGCGTGTAATGACGCCGGAGCTGGCGTCGATGGCGAAGCGCGAGTCGTTGATACTGTAGGTGACGGTCGAGCCGGCGTCGGGATCCGTGGCCGAAGCGGTGACGCCGACGGCCGTGCCCGCTGCAGCGAGTTCGGCGATCTGGTTGACGGCGGGGTTGGCATCCGGCGAGGGGTTGAAGGTGACCGGCTCCGGACTGTCGAGGGCGCCGACGATGAAGGTCTGGTTCGCGGTGCTTCCGTCGGAGGAGGTTGCCGTCACTGTCAGGTTGATCGAGGGCTGGGTCTCGAAGTCGAGCGTGCCGGTGGCCGAGCGCGTGATGACGCCGGAGCTGGCGTCGATGGCGAAGCGCGAGTCGTTGATACTGTAGGTGACGGTCGAGCCGGCGTCGGGATCGGTGGCCGAAGCGGTGACGCCGACGGCCGTGCCGGCCGCGGCGAGTTCGGCGATCTGGTTGACAGTGGGGTCGGCATCGGCCGGTGTGTTGAAGGTCACCGGCAGCTGGTTGGCCGTGACGCCAACGCTGAAGACATGAGTATCGATACTGCCGTCGGACGAGGTGGCAGTGACGGTCAGGCTGACCGACGGCTCCGAAGTCGCGTTGAGCGTGCCGGTGCTCGAGCGCGTGATGACGCCGGTGCTGGCATTGATGGCGAAGCGTGTGTCATCGATGGTGTAGGTGACGGTCGATCCGGCATCGGGATCCGTGGCGGCGGCGGTGATGCCGACCGTCGTGCCGGCGGCGGCGTTCTGGGTAATCTGGTTGACGGCGGTGTCGGTGTCCGGCGAGGGGTTGAAGGCGACCGGCTCCGGGCTGTTGAGGACAGCGACGGTGAAGGTCTGGTTGGCGGTGCTGCCGTCGGAGGAGGTTGCCGTCACGGTCAGGTTGATAGACGGTTGGGTCTCGAAGTCGAGCGTGCCGGTGGCCGAGCGCGTGATGACGCCGGTGCTTGCGTTGATGACGAAGCGCGAGTCGTTGATGCTGTAGGCGACGGTCGAGCCGGCGTCGGGATCCGTGGCCGAAGCGGTGATGCCGAGAGGGGCGCCGGCCGCTGCGAGTTCGGCGATCTGGTTGGCGGTGGGGTCGGCATCGGCCGGCGAATTGAAGGCCACCGGACTGCCAGCGGGCAGCAGATATTCGATGTGCAGCAGCGGCGCGCTGGCCGGATTGTATTCATAGGAATCGGCGGTGCGCGTGCCGGTGCCGGTGACCAGGAATGCCATGTCGTTGAGCGCAGCCCAGCCGGAGCGGTTGACGATCTCCTGCACGATCGCCGACAGATCCGGCGTGCGCTCGGCAAGGCCGTGGTCGCCCACCGCGGTCCACGGGTCGGGCGTCCAGGCCGTTGACGCAGTCGTCCTGGGAAGCGAGGACACGTTGAAGCTGACGGTGGTGAAGGGACTGGCGTCGTCGGTATTGTCGCCCTGAATCGTCAGCGACGTCGCACCGGTCTTCACCTCGTTGGCCTGGAACTGGATATAGGCGCTGGTGATGATGGCACCCTTGGGGATGTCGATGCCGGTGAAGCGGAGGCCGACCGTCTGGGCGGTTGTGCCGTCATAGCCCAGTTCCAGATCGTTGATGTTGCTCGAAATCGAGCCGGAGCCCTTCTGCTCGACATCGTCGCCGGCGGTCGCCACCCTGGTCTCGAAGATCGGGTCGATCGCACTTAAGCTGGCGGCGAAGAGGCTGGCGGTGGTGACCGTGGCGCCAGTCGAGGTCGTGCCTGTCCCAGCAGCCGCATCGGGGGTGGCGGCGGTGTGGATGACGCCGCTGTCGGCATGGTCCACGACCGCATGGTTCCACATGCCAGAAACCTTCGCCGCCAGCGTGTCGAGAAAAGTGCTGTCGAGATGAATGCCGAGTCTGGCTGCGGCCTCGGCCAACCCGATGAGTTTCGGTTCGCCACCGGTTGCTTGGGCCAAGGCGATACCGTGGCCGGAGACGAGGTTATCGAGCTTGATCGCGGCTGGATCCAAGCCATGAGCTTGACTGCCCTTGTCGGCGGTCGAGTGGTCGCTGAGATCGGAGAGCTCGGGGGGCGTCTCGCTGCCATTCGCCCTTCCGACCGGCGGGGTCCAGGTTTCATTCGTCAGCCAGTCGCCCTTGATGCCCGAGTCGATGCCGAACTCCGTCATCAAGAGTTTCGCGCTGCTTTCACTGCCATGAGCCGGTTTAGCCATGTCGCATCTCCTTCCCGCACTTTTCCTCGATTCAAGACCAGAACCTTGGCATGCCCGAAGCGGACGTCACGCCGTCGTTGCCCTCAAGATCGCGCTCCGCGCCAATGACGTTTTGACGTTGTGCATTAAAGTCGTGGCCGGAAATCCGTGGTTGGGCGGTTGGGCACAAACTGTGAGTTCCGCCGTTGATCAGTCCGTTGCCTTCTTCATCCTGGGCCAGGCTGGCGCTACGGCCGCGAGCAGGCGCAGGAGTGATAGTCCATCGCGCCCAAGGAACAGCGACGGAAGGATCCAGCACAGCAGCAAGCTCCCGGCTGACGCCAGCAAGGCGGCATCGACGAGCAGGGCGAGCGGTGGCAGCTGCAGCTGTCGCATCCACTCCACCGGTGCCCAGACCCCTAATCCGACGACGCCTGCGAGCGCGAGGCCAGGCACGTGCACTCCCGCGAACTCCGACCAACTCATCTTGGTTACGCGGAGGCTCAACTGTGCCATGAGGAAGAAGTTGACCGCGAACGCCACGCTTACGCCGAATGCCACTCCTTCCACGCCCCATAGCTGGCCTATGATCGACCCAACGAAGACGCCGACGGTGAAGACAGCCTGGCGCCAAGCCCGGGCGTAGACCGTGCCGGTTGCCCGCGAGACGGAATCGCTGAGCTTGTAGCTCGTGCGGAAGAGCATGCTGAACGCCAGGATCTGCAGCGGGCCGACGACGCCCTCCCACCCCCGTCCGAGGATCACCAGAACCAACTCGGGCGCGACGATTGCCACGACCACGCTGGCCGGCAGGACGAGCAGGGCGCACCCTGACAGCGCGCTGCGGTAGGCGCGGGCAAGTCGTGCAGGCTCCTCTTGGACCAGCGCCATGGTCGGGAACAGGACGCGATCGAGAACCTGGCCGACGATCACCGCCGGGGTCGTCATCAGCTGCGACGACAGGCCATACAGGCCGAGCGCGTCGGCGCCGAGCCAGCGGCCCACGACAAGCCTGTCGGCTTGGGTTGCGAGGTAATTGAAGACCCGGGCAATGGTAAAGCCACTGCCGAAATAGAGCAGCTCAAGGATGGCGCGTCGCTCCAGCAGAGGCCGCATCGGGTGCGGCTGGCCGACGAGCAGCACGATCATGCGGATGAATTGCTGGACCAGCACTGCTGCGACAAGCGACCAGATGCCGAAGCCGAGCCAAGCCAGAACCGGGGCGGCAACGACGTAGCCGACGGCAAAGGCGCAGGCGTCGATAAGCGCGAGCCAGCGGAATCGCAGCGCGCGCTGGGCCGCGGCCAATGCCACCATGGAAGCGCCCTGGAAAAGGAAGATGAAGCAGATTGCACGTACGATCGGCGCCAGATCGGCCAGCCGAAGCAGGTCGGCAATGGCGGGCGCCATTATCCAAACCAGTACGGACACAGCAAGCCCGAGGAAGCACGACAAGGTGAACCCGGCCCGAAGATGCCGCTCCTCAAGCACAGGTCGCTGCACGATCGCGGGAGTAATGCCAAGTCCCTGGAAGATGGCCGAAAACTTGATGACGATCAGGGAAGCGGAATAGAGGCCGAACTCATTGGGAGAGAGCAGCCGGGCCAGGACGACGAGGGCGACAATCTCCGCGACCGCAAGCGCCCCCATGGACAGTGCCGTCCAGAACATGCCGACGACACTTTGTTTCGCCAGCCCGCGCCGAATATCGCTCACGCCTCTCTCCACTCACTTGGCCGGCCCAGGCAGGCAGCCATCGTATATTTCCGGAATGCGCTTGGTAGGCGACGAACATCACAACGGCGGTGTTCGAGGGCCTTCGGGCCGCCGTGCAATGCTCAACTAAGAGCCTGGGGGACTTCGTATCGGTAGAACTCCATCTCGTCCCGGACCTCGGGAACGATCGCGGTCAGTTCCTTGGGGTCAAGGCGGAGCCACTTCTGCTGACGGCCGGGATCGACCATCTCCTTGGCCGTGCCAACGATATCGTCCGTACAGTCCAGCCCGCAATGTCGATAGATGCGTCGTAACACCGACTCGGGATCCTGCATCAGATCTTCGTAGCGAAACGACAAGACGCGGCCGTTCCCCAGCCTGGCGAGATCCTCCCGGGCCTTTCGGTTGCCGCGCGCCCACTGGCGTGCGATCACCCTCAACTTTTCCGTTCCCTTCAAGTCCTCGTCGATTCCCTTATAACGTGGTCCGTAGATCGGTGTGTATTTCTTGTTCAGCAATTTCTTGAAAATCATCTGTTTTATAAAATCTTTTGCGTAATAGTGAAGCTGCGTCACCGGAGTTACCGCCAATGTCCTACGCAATCCCTTGAAAGTCTTTGTTTTCTGCCATTTTAGCTCCATCGAGCTTATGCAGGAGAACGGATTTCTTGTAATGTATAGAAATATTGCGTCCGGGAAGATCTCGTGGACAAACGGCACGCGAAGAACATTGGAGGGCGTGTTCTCCATGATCCGCCGGCCCCCGTGCCGCGACTGGTACTCGAGGAACCGGTCGCGAATGTAACGAACGACCTTTTCAGTGGCATCATTCTCGGCAAATTCGTCATGACGCCGCGCCGGATCGGCATAGAGCCACAATGTCCTTGGCTCGTACCAGGTGACGATGTCCGGATGCAGCCCGATCAATTTCTGCGCAATGGTGGTACCCGACCGATAGTTGCCAATCAGAAAAATCGGAGGTTTCAGCTCTGTCGTCATCATCACAAGTCCCCGTCGCTACGGTTGAACCAGGATTGCATCGATCTGCCCGGCAGTCTGCGCCACGCAGCTACTGGTCCCTGAAAGCGCGCATCATCTGGTCCGTCAAAGGCTTCATCAGGTAGGAGATCACTTTGCGGTCGCCGGTCTGTATGAACGCCTCCACCGGCATGCCGGGAATGAGCGAGACCGGGCCGAGCTTCTTCAAATCCTTAGGGTCGGGCGTGATGCGCACCTCGTAGTAGACTTCATTGGTGTGCTGGTCGCGCGTTACATCGGCCGCGATCATGGACACCACGCCCTCAGTCTCGGGCGTCGTGCGCACGTTGAAGGCGGTGAAGCGAAGACGCGCACGTTGGCCGATCAAGAGCTGGTCGATGTCTTGCGGAGCGGCCTTCACTTCGACCGTGAGGGTGTCGGTGTCGGGCACGATCAGCATGATTGGCTCCCCGGCGCTGATCACGCCGCCCACGGTGTGGATTGTTGATTGATGAACCGTGCCGCTGGCGGGAGCGCGAATATCGATGCGTGCCAGTTGGTCCTCCGCGGTGACCTTTCGCTCCTCGAACTCGTCGATCTTTGAGTCGACTTCGCGCAGCTCGCTTCCGGTTTCGCTGGAGAACTCCTTGTCCAGTTGCAGGATCTGAAGCTCGACTTCGGCGATGGCTCCCTTTGCCTGCGCCATGCTCGACACAAGCTGAGCCCGTTCACCCTCGATGCGTGTCGCCTCGCGTTCATATTCTGTCAGTTTCGACTTGAGCACGAGCTTCATTTCAACCAGGCCGCGGATGTCGGCCAGTTCGTCGTTGATAAGCTCGATCTCCTTGCTCTTTGCCGATTCCTGAGCCGAATAGCCTTCGATCTGTTTCCTGAGCTGATCGATGCGTTCGCGCAGGCGTGCCTTGTTGCCAGACACCTCAACCCGGCGAAGCTCGAACAGTCGTTGTTCGCTGGCCACCGTGGCCGCAATCTCAGGGTCGTTCATCCGTGCCGCAAGCATCGGAGCAAGCGTCATCCGCTCACTGCCGTCGCGTTCGGCCTCAAGCCGGGACTTCCGCGCATAGAGTTCGTCCAGGTTCCTTGTCACGTAAGCCAGGCTGGCACGCGGAATGGTGCCGCTAAGCTGGACCAAAATATCTCCGGCTCGGACACGGTCCCCATCGCGCACGAAGATCTTGCCGACCACTCCGCCTGTCGGGTGCTGTACCTTCTTTTCGCTGGAATCGACGATCACGGCGCCACGCGAAATTATCGCGCCCGAAATGTCCACCGTGCCGGCCCAGACTCCCATTCCGCCGACGAGCAATGCGACGACGGTCATCCCACCCACGAGATTGCGGCGAATGGATCGCCGGTTGGAAAGCGATCGGTCCAAGATAGCAGCCGTCATTGCCCGTTTCCCATGTCCCGGACGTCGTCAATTGGGCAGTTGAGGCGAGTTTGAAACCGGCTGCAGGCCCTCGGTATTGACCTGTGGCATCGGAAAGAGTTTGGCCAGAACGCACTCCCTGGTGCCGAACATGTGCATCTGACCTTCTTTCATCATCAGCACGAAATCGACGGTGGTGAGAATGTTCGGGCGGTGCGCCACGATCGCCACAATGCCGCCGCGCGCCTTGATGCCCAGGATGGCCTGGGCAAGCGCCATTTCGCCTTCGATGTCGAGATTGGAGTTGGGTTCGTCGAGGACGACCAGGAACGGATCGCAATAGAGTGCGCGTGCCAGAGCGACGCGCTGGCGCTGTCCGGCTGAAAGCGCGGTTCCGCCCTCTCCGATCTGGGTCTCGTAGCCGTTGGGAAGACTGATGATCAGCTGATGAACACCCGCCGCGCGGGCGGCGGCAACAATGGCCTCCGGGTCCGATCCGGGATCGAAGCGGGCGATATTGGCGGCAACCGTTCCCGCGAACAGTTCGACGTCCTGCGGGAGGTAACCTATGTAACGGCCAAGGCGCTCCGACGACCACTGATCGAGCGCTGCGCCATCCAGCTTGATACGGCCCGCTTGCGGTCGCGATGCGCCGACCAGTCCACGAACGAGGGTCGATTTGCCGGAACCGCTTGGGCCGATGATGCCGAGCACGGAGCCCGCGTCCAGGCTGAATTCCACACCCTGCACGATGATCCGTTGTGTGCCCGGCGCACCGATCGCGATTCGCTCTACCGTCAAATTCGAGCCGGGCACCGGAAGCGCCATCGGCTGAGCGTTTTGCGGCAATCGGGCGAGCAACTTGCTCAGCCTGCTCCAGCTCTGGCGTGCGGCCACGAAGTTGCGCCAATGGGCGATGGCGAGATCGACGGGCGCAAGCGCGCGGCCGGCAAGGATTGAGCCGGCGATGATCACCCCGGACGTGGCTTCGCCCTGGATCACCAGCCAGGCGCCGATACCCAGCATTGCCGACTGGAGCATCAGTCGCAAGGCGCGGGCGAAGCTGCCGAAGCCGCCCACGATATCGCTGACACGCTGCTGTTGCGTGAGATATTCGCGGCTTGCTTCCCGCCAATGGTCGTGCAGGCGCTGACCCATGCCCATTGCCGCGAGAACCTCCGCGTTGCGGCGGCTGGCCTCGGCGACGCTGTTGCGCCGCACGCCCATCAGAACAGCGGCACCCATGGGTTTGCGCGTAAAGACCTCGGTCGCGGCCGTCAGCGTCACCAGCACGATCGCACCGCAAATGGCTGTGATTCCAAGGGTCGGATGAAGGGCCCAGATGATCGCCATATAAAAGGGCATCCAGGGAAAGTCGAAAAGCGTGCTAGGCCCGGGGCTCGACAGAAATGTGCGGATGTTGTCGAGATCGCGCTGCGGCTGCAGCCCGTCACCCTGCTGGCCGATGTACAAGGGCAGCCTTGATACCGCGGTGAATACGCGTCCCCCGACTGCTTCATCCAGTTCGGCGCCGATCCGGGTCATGATGCGGCCGCGCACGAGGTCGATGACCGCCTGTCCGAGAAACAGAACCGCCGCCAATATCGCCATGGCCACCAGAGTCGGAACGCTGCGGCTCGGCAGCACGCGATCATAGACCTGCAACATGAACATGGCGCCGGTCAGCATGAGGATGTTGCTCACGCCGCTGAAAACCGCAACACCCGCGAACGCTGCCTTGCATGAGCGCAACGCGTTGCCCAGTTCCGAACCGGGCGGTGGCTGAATGTCCCTGACAAGCGAT
The DNA here is from genome assembly GCF_056403815.1 of Mesorhizobium sp. P2_E9. Lineage (NCBI taxonomy): Bacteria > Pseudomonadati > Pseudomonadota > Alphaproteobacteria > Hyphomicrobiales > Phyllobacteriaceae > Mesorhizobium > Mesorhizobium sp. P2_E9. The sequence goes on along the minus strand of NZ_JBFUET010000010.1, from coordinate 192,374 downwards.
TGGGCACCGGTGTTCGCGAACACGCGTGGCAAGGTTCCTCTTCGTCTCCGCCTTGCCCTGCGGCCGGCTACCGTGAGCAAGCCCAAGGCTGCGACCGCCAGCCAAACTGCGAGAGCGTTCGGACCGGCCAGCAAGGCCAGCGGATCGGAAAAGGCCGCCACCAGATCGGTCCAGGGGCGCGTCTGCGAGATCCTTCCGAAATCAACAAAGCGCGGCAGAAACTCAATTCCCAGGAGCGCGAGAGCGAGCAGGAGCAGGATCGCACCGGGAATGCGCCAGCGGACGATGGCGCCGCGCCGCCGTGGGGGGCGGCGTGACATCTTGCGGCGCGCGGTTGCGCGCAGAAGGCCCAGCGGCCTCCGCTCCGTTTCGACATGAGAATTCGCCCGGTGGAGACGACTCCCCAAGGCTGTCAGTGCTGCGCCAAGGATCACAGTCAAAAATCCGAAGATGGAGTCTTACCCGTCAAGTGCCGGTGCCTGGGGAAGCGGAGCAGGTGGTCGTGTCTATTGGCCGACGATGCTGGGCTGGATGGCCGGACCTTCAGCCTTTGGGGCAGCGATTGTTCCGGAGTCCGGAGCGTAGAACCCTTTGTTGGCCACAATGGAGACCTCGATGACGTCGCCAGCTCTCACTTCCGTATTTTCATCGGCGACGAGATCGTGGGCGACCTTCTGGTCGCGCCTGAAAATCGAAATCTTCACAGAGCCCTGTAGGTCATCAAACGTCCTCTGGTCGCCATAAGTAAATATGAAGAGAAGCTTATCGGCAACGTAGCGCATTTGACTTTGAACTTTTCCAAGCTCGATCTGCGTGTCCTGGGTCTGCGCGATCAAGTCCATTTCATAAGTTTGATGCTTTTTCCGCAACTCACTCTCGGAGCTCAGCATCGCCTGCTGCGCCTGCTCGAGCTGAAGCTCGGTTTGCGCTAATTCAGCCCGATAGCTGGTATGTGCTCTTTCCGCCGTCATGACATTCGAGTTCGTTATCAGCCCCTTTTCCCGCAGCGACCGGGCGGACTGCAGTTCTTCGAGTTGAATGTCCGCGGTCTTTTCCCGTTCCTGTCGCGTGGCGGCAACCATATCTGCTTCCTTCTTCGTCCGATCCAACGAGGCCTCGAGGAAGGAAATGTCGTCCCGGTACGCAGCAAGCCGCGCGTCCAACTGGGCTTGTTCGGACGCAACGATGTCGGCAATCAAGTGTCCGCCAAACTCTATCGGCGGATCCGGCGGAGCAACAAAAGACTTGTCCTGTCGACTTTCCGCCTGTAGCCGGGCGAGCCGAACCTTCAGGCGGTATTCTTCGATCGCCAGATTTGAGCGCGCACTGCGCAGGTCGGCGATTTGCAGGGCTGGCTCCATGTTTCCCACGGCGCTAGCCCGAAAGCCGCCTGCTATTGCGAGGGCATGTCGAACCATTATTCCCGGTTGAAACGGGTACGATCCGGGGTGAGCCACCGTCCCGGAAATAAAGAATGGCCGGTACTGGCCGATCTCCACTTTGACGAATGGCTCGAGGATCAGCTTCTGCTGCTGAAATGCGCGCTCAATGGCTTGCGAAAGGGCAACGGTGGTGAGACCGCGCGCCTGGATATCACCCAGCATGGGAAGTGAAATCGAGCCCCGATCATCGACCACGACTTCCAGCGGGTAGGATGCCTCGCCGATCACGGACACGCGCAGGACGTCACCGGTGTCGAACGTATATCCATCCGCTCGGGATGCATCCGCGGTGAACAGAACAAGGGCAATGGCGAGGCCACCGATCATTGCGAGCATGCGGCTGGCCGCGGGTTCCAATTTGGCGAATAGCTGTCGGCTCCGATCTCTTCTTCGGAAAGGCTTGGATGGAAGCTGCTGGTCACCACGCAAACACATCGTCGTACTCCGTTGTCTTGCCTGCCTTCGGGGCCAATGGACATTCGTTGGCCGAGCATGACAGGAGGGTAATCGTCGGTTCGAGAAGGCCCTCGCGCGCTCCGTTGAGGGAGCGGCTCATCGAAATCCGTGCAGTCCCAAGGTTTGCTTGGCCAGGCCGTCGCGAATTCGTGCGTCGTTCGGCCTGGCGGCTGAAAGGGCTGACTCCAGGACGGATTGATAAATCAGCTCGACCCTGTCGCACATGGAATCCAGCCCCCAGGATGAAAGGTCGGTGAGTGTCGCGCCATCAGCCAATCGAGCGCGATAGTGCTCGTTCTCGAGCAGGTCGGCGACCGCCGCCGCTGCGGCACCCACGTCTTCAGCCGGCGTCACGATTCCGTTCACGCCATGCTTCACGACCTCTTCCACGCCGGGCAAGTGCGAGACCACACTGGCTCGACCGCCCGCCAGATACTGCATCATGACGCGAGGCAATCCTTCTCGCATCGACGTCAGCACACAAACGTCGGCCAGGCTGATCAGTCGCTCGGGCTCGCCATGGTAGCCGATCATGCGAACCCTGTTTGCGAACGGGGATTGTTCAATCGCCGCCTCGATATCGGGTCGCGCCGGCCCCTCGCCGGCCAGGAGCAGCCGCACGTTCGGAATTCGGTCGACCACTTGCCCGAATGCTTCAATGAACTCGACGTGGCGTTTTCTCGGTTCCAGTGCCGCCAGCATCAGGACCACAGGCGGCTTTGGCTCACCTGCAACGGTCCCAAGAAGCCGATGCGGTTCTTGCGGCCATTGCGCGTTCGCGAAGCGCGCCAGATCGAAGCCGGAGTGGACGACATGGTGCTGATCGGGGCTGCCCAGATGATTGGCGATGCAAATGTCGCGCATCGCCTGGCTGACATCGATGAAAGCGCGCGTGAACTTCGCGGCCAAGCGTTCAGCAGCCAGGTACATCAGTCTCTGCGCGGCGCCGACGTGCACGAAAGGTAAAATGTGCACCCCGTGTATGATGCCAGGGATATCGGCTTCCCTGGCGGCAAGGCGGCCGATGATGCCGGCTTTGCTTTGGTGTGTGTGCACGATGTCGGGCCGCCAATCTCGCATAAGGCGAGTGAGTTGCCCGAATGCAGAGATGTCACGGGATGGCGAAATAGAGTTGATGAGCTTTTCCAGGGTCACCACCCGAAGGGTTCCGGCGACGGATGCCCGTAGAGCCGGGTCGTATTCCTCACCATGAACCAACATAACCTCGTGGCCGTGTCGCGCCTGGGCGAGACAACAAGCCAGTGTGTTTTCTTCGGAGCCTGCCCGGAGCAGTCGGGTGAGCACATGCGCGATCTTCATCTGCTTATACCTCAGGGGACATGAAATCCGGCGGGCAGAGCATTCGGGCGGGTGTATCGAGTCGGAGTGTCCGTGGGTTCCTTCGGTGTCCTCTCGCGGGCGGGCAGGGCCAGGACTGCCCGCCTCGGCGAGGCCGTGGAAAGAGTTCCCGTTCGTGTTTGTTTTTGTGGTGAGTGTCGAACGGGTGAGTCACCCGCTCTGCCTCTTACAGAGATAGCCAGATATGCCTGAACAGTTCGCGGCTGACCGTCTCTACGCCGGCGCTTGCGTCAACAATTCGGATGTCCTTGTCCTTGGCCCGCATTTCGGCCATCAGCAGCAGCCGCGCATCGAAGGCTTCTTTCCTGATTTCTCCGGGCTTTCGCTGCTCGGACACAGCAAAATCGGAAACGAGGTGCAAAGTGAGATGCGGCCGGCAGTCCGCCATCTTTCGATAGAGTTCCTGCTCGAGCCGGGCGAGAGCCGACAGGCCTGGGACAGAGAACAGGTGCGGCGGGATGGTTGGCCCGTCCAGATATCCCCTGCGGATCGACTGCGGCCACCTGTCACAAATGACAATCATGCCGCGCGTCGCCCATCGATGCGCACGCTTGACAACGGAGTATCGTTCAAACGCGATCAAGACAGCCCACAGTGCCAACGCGGTAGCGGCAACTCCCCCCTTGGCCCAATTTCGCCCAGACAGGTCCTTGCCATCGTGATGAGCCAAGGACTTCAGGCGGCGTCTATGGGGGAAAACCAGGCTCTGCACCGCCTTGCGAAGCCACCATCCATTGCCATCGCCGGTTCCGACATAGGCTTGCGCGCACCCGAATTTCCATCGAAATATCTGTGCCAGCCGATCGACCTGGGTGCTCTTGCCCAAGCCATCAGGGCCTATTAGCGCCACCACAAGTCCACCAGCCATAGGTCGTCTCTTTGGCGGAAGGCTGCCGGGCATCAGGCGATGAAGGAACCTCAAAGCAAGATAGGAGGTTTTGCGCACCAGATGGACCGCTGCATCGGCGATTCCGTAGCGTCCCGTAAACCCACTCATTTCCCGGATCGAACGCCGCAGTCTGGCAAGGTCTCCGCGGTGGGCGAGCAAACCGTCGGCGCTTTGCCGGAACCTGCAGCTCACCGTTCTCCCGCCAAGCGCGAATTCAACGACATGCAAGCCTTGCTCGCCGGGCTGAAATGGCAGGCATGCGAATTGGTCCTTCCAACGATCACCGACGGCGATCCACTGCCTCCACGGCAGCGTCCAGGCCCGAAAGGCGAAACGGGCAATCGTCATCCGAAGTTCGTCTTCGGGAGAGGCGACAGGAACGGACACGCCGTCGACATTGATCGGCACCCATCGTGCAATCGCCGCATAGTCGAATGCCAGATAGCGTTTACGAAACTCCCAGCCGATCCGGGCACCGATATGCATGTCGAGATGGAGATATCGGCCATGCGAGAAGTCGGGCACAAACCAGTCCTCTCGCCCGGCACAGACATTGTCGTAGCAGGACAGGCTCACGCCGCGACGGCCGTGCAACTGACTAACGATCGAGCAGAAGGCCGCGTAGTCATGCTTGTCCACGAGGACATCCAGATCGTCCTGGCCGGCCAGTCCGCCGTGCAAGGACCCGAGATCCTGAATTATGCCGTACTTCAGACCGGCTTCATTGAATGCTCGAAACAGTTCGGCGGCAACCGGCAGTGCCGGTACCGTTTCGAAGCGGCGGGAAGGGGCGGTCCCGTCAGTTTCAGATGGCCCTGAATCCGTTTGGCTGCCTGACGGGGCCGCGCCAGGCGCCCTGGCCGGCGCTGAAACATCCGCCGCCGGCGCCAACGCGTCCGCCAGCATCCTTGCCTTGGCTTCTGGCGACCAGCGCCGATATTGTTGCGGCTGCGCCCCATCCCGAAGCTCTCCGGGGCCTGCGGGGCGGTAATTTCCTGGGGTGGATTTGCCTGAAGGTTGCAAGAGGTGTCCCCGTAATTGTCGCGGCGAGCATCATTCGCCCGTAACTGCCGGAAGCGTCGTCGAATTGGCGTCTGAGTGGACTTAAACCCTTTGGTCGGTCGACTTCGTCGCGACGTCGCACCGCCAACGTTCTGAATGGCGGCATGGCGGCCTGCAGGTTCGGATGTCGCCTTTGCAAGCTGCCGCACCGAGGGTGAATTGGGTGCCAACTCATCACTCGCTGCCGGGTGTTTTCGGCGCTTTTAGAACAAGAAATAAAGTATTAGACAAAAGTATAAAATTAATTCCGAGAAATTACTGACAATTTGTCTCTGCCGATAGTAATCGGGATCGCTCGGTTCATGATATCAAGAAGAATCTTGACCGCTCCAGTCTTTCCAACATGGTCAAGGATCCCAAGTTGATCCGCAAAAGGTCCGTCTATGATCCTGATTGTTTGCCCGGGCCGCAAGAGCATGTCCGGGTGCAAAATGCCGTCGTCATCGGTTGCCGATATCAAGGACTCAACGACACCGTATGGCGCAGGTATCGGCAATCCGTTGCACATGACCAGCTTTCGGACGCCGACGGTCGAATTGATCGGGTACCAGCTCTGCCTGCGAACAGCCAGTGAGACGAAAAGATAGCTGTCGAAATACGCACTGCTAACCATCTTGACGCTACGAGCGTGTCTGACAGTTCGCCTGCGCTTGGGCAGATAGATTCGGAAGTTCTGCGACAGCAGGTGGCGCTCGGCCAGGCTTTCGGAATGTTGGTGCGTCTGAACCACGCACCAACGCGCAGGTTCACCGTCGTGAATTTCTCCTGCCGGCCCTGGGGCCTGATTGTAGTGCGAGTCAGCATTCAGCATGGCGAAATATTGTTTCATCCTCTAATTGAGATAGTAACTGTCCGTGACACTGCTTTCGAGCGACGTGTAACGGCCGTATTTCGGCAGCTTTGGTTCGTCCACCATTGTCAGAGCGATGCCGGCAATCTTGGTCCGACCGCCAAGATTTCGAATTCCCTCGGCAACCGCTTCGCGTGAGGTTTCACGCCACTTGACGACAAAGACGACTTTGTCGACATGCCTCGCCAGGATCGAGGCATCGGCAGCGGGGCCAACGGGCGGTGCGTCGATGATCACCGTGTCGAATTTCCCTCGAACCTCCTCGAGCAGCGAGCGCATTCGCGCCGAAGCAAGGAGGGCAGGCGGGTTTCGGGTCTTTGCGCCGGCGGGCAGCAGGGAAATCCCCGAGCGTTCGTCCAGATGGATCGCGCTTGTGGCCTTCACCGGCAAAGTCAAGAGGTCGACCAAGCCGACCTTCTCCGCCATGCCGAAGAAGGCCGTGGTGGCCGAAAGCCGCAAGTCCGCATCGATGACCAGAACTCGTTCGCCATCGGCCACGGCGGAGCAGGCCAAGCTTAACACAAGAGTTGTTTTTCCTTCACCGGGCATCGCCGAGGTCACCAGCATCAGGCGCGGTGAGCCGTTCAGTTCCGGTGTCGCCTCGATGCCTAGGCGGAGTCGCCGCACGGCTTCGCTGTATCTGGATAGCGGCCTGCGCTCGAGATAGGCCACGGGCTGGGCTTGCGACTGGGCATCTCTCTTCCAGCCCGACATCCTCGGCACCGACGCAAGAACCGGAACTGACAGCTCGTCCTCGATCTGTTTCTTCGCCATGAAGCCGGAAGCGAAAAGTTCACGAAGAACGGCGCCCGCGCCCCCGAAAAAGACGCCGAGGACCAGACCCAAAGCCGCAAAAAGAGGCCTGTTCGGGAAGCTCGGCGATTCCGGGACACCCGCACCGGTGATCACGCGCACACCGCTATTGAGGAGAGTGGACTTTTCCTCGGTGAGCTTGGCGCGGGACAGGAACGTCTCGAAGAGTTCCTTGTTGGCGGCGGCAATCCTTTCCAGATCGCGCAACTGGACGCCTACCTGGCCTTCAATTTCGGACCGGTTGGATACCGAGTCCAGGGCCCGAGCCAGCGAAGCTTCGCGGGCCTCGGCGGCGTCGACTTCATTCTTCAGATTGCCGATAAGACGCTGGACTTCGGCGGTAATCTGTCCCTCGATATCGCGGCGCTCGGCCTGGGCCGCCATGACATCGGGATGTCGTTCCCCGTATTTCAATTGAAGGTCGGCTTCCCGCCGCGTCACTCCGGAGAGCTGGGCTCGAAGCGCGCTGATCACGACGGATTGCAACACGTCAGGCATCGACTGGATGTCGCCTCCAGTGGTCAGCAGTTTGTCAACTTGCTGATACTGCGACCGCTTCGAGGACAATTCGGCGCGCGCGTTGATCAACGCGATATTCAGTTCGGACAGTTGCTGGTCAGTCAAACTGCCCGCTGCTGTCGCCAACAGATTGTGATCGATCCGAAACTTTTGGACAGCTTGTTCCGAACGGCTGAGTTCTTCTCGCAGGGATGCGGCCCGCTCACTGAGCCATGTCGACGCTTTCCTGGCCCCTTCATAGCGGGTCCTTACTCGGTCGGCGACATAGGCCTGGGAAATTGCATTCGCCAGGGATGCTGCTTTTTCCGGGTCATGGGCGGTCACGGAAATCTCAATGACGTCCGCCAGTCCGACGCGCGAGACACCCAGCGCGCCTTGGAGCCATTGCAAAGCCGCTGGCCCGATCTTGGGGTCTTCCGTCAGCTTTTCGCTCTCTACGACCTTCTCGAGGAGTGAGGCCGACCTCAGGACCGCAAGCTGACTTTCGATAAATGTTGAATTGTCCGCAAAATCGGAATTCGAATAATCTTGGGGAGTCATATAGTCATTAGGAGCGTCAAGTAAGACTTGCGCAACACCGGTGTATGACGCCGGAAGGACATATGCGGCGACGACAAATAATATGAGGGTAATAGCCGTAATAGCGCACACAAGTTTCCATCGACGGAGAAGAAAATCAAGGATCTCCCTGACGTCGAGCGGAAGCAATTCTCGGGTCATGATCGGATTGTCAGCTGGACTTCCCATTTCCGAATCCTTGCGATCAGCAACACAACTCCACCCTTCAGCGTTGGCTGAATGGCCTTCACGTCAAAATGGTTCGGGCAGTTAGCTGTTAAGCGCGCTCAAGCGCATGAAACGCAAAGGTTTGTGCCCCGCCATCTGGCATGTCCAGATCGCTCTCTTCCGCCCGCAGGCCGATCACGTCACCGGCCAGCTGAAAACATACCAGCTTCACGGACACCCCCGCCATTACCATTATTGAGTAGTAAATCGGCTAAAGGTCGATCTGGTCTACCCGGCAGCCTTTCAGAGCTTCTAAGGATGTTGCCGAACACGTTCCTCCCTCTCTTCGGGCGGGTCTACAACAACGATTACTTCGGGCGGGATGCGCAGCAGAGCCTGCGCTCCCGACGACAAGAAAGCGGCGAGCCTGAGGCGGGCATGGACACTTACAGCGAAATCGTTCCGGAGTTGGTGGATTGGATGGCCAGCAGATCTGGAGCCATTCTGATAATGTCAGCAACCCTGCCATTGGCACTTCTTCTGAAGGAGGGCCGGTCGCTGAGCTTCGGGGCCCTTGCCGTCTTTGCCGGGGCTGTCATGTTAATTTGGTTCGGCACCGAAAGCCTTGCCGGGGCATTCTTGATCGTTCTTGCAAACAGTTTCCTGGTTTCTGTTGCCCTGTTTTCCAGCCGGAAACGTTTGACGCAAATCGAGGATCGCATGGCATTGGTCATGGCGGCACTCGACGGCCTGGAGGTGGCCGAAGAAAGACGGCAGACTTACAGCGCCAAGCATTCTGCGATCTCGCGGTTTCAACCGCGCCGCAAGCCATCGGCCGGAACAATGGAACAAATCGTCTCGGCTGGCGCAACGGATAGTCCCGGAAGAGAGACGCAGGTGATCCCCGGCCCGCCCTGGCAAGAACTACAGGCGCTCGATCCGCGATTGGACTTAGCGGTCCCGGTGTCTACTCGACCGACAAGACGCGATCCTGCTTTCAGAAAAACGTCAAAGAAGGCCGCGTTCGAGCTGAACGGTTCTGCGGGCGATGGTTTGGGCCATTTCAAGTTGAAGCGACCACAAAAGTCAGGGTGACGGTATCGCCGGGCCGAATCCCGGTAGGACGGCCGATCATCGGTCTGCCGCCGGCACGCGCACGGGCAAAGTTGCCGAAGCCGATCCGGTAGATGGTTGCAAGCTCCGGCTCATGGCCGAGATGGACAGGCAACTAGGTTTGGCAATGTCGCGCATTCGATAGAGTCCCGCCGCCTCCTTCGCAAGATCCTTGCCGATGGCCCTCACATTCGCTGCCGGCCGGAGCGAAGCGGCCGCGCTCGCAAAGATCGATATCCTGGTTTTTGCATGGTGACGGCCCGCCAGCCGCTATGCAGTTGCTCATTCCAGTTCTGCACGGGGATATCGTTCCGGGAGCCACGGCGGCCCTAAAAGTCGACCTCGGCTGCGGCTGAATTTCAGATCGCACAAGGTAGTAGGTTTGCACCCGAAGGTGGTAGACTGCTAGCCACTTGGATGAAATGATAGATGGAACTTTTTGTGTAGTTGATGATTTTAGCTACAGGTTGATCGGGGGCGTTCAGCGGTTGGGGTTATTCAGGGCAAGATGAGCTTTTCAAAGCGGGCTTCTGGATTGGCGCGGGGACCTACGCTTGCTGACGCAAGTTGGGAGAAGGGAATTTCTCTACTGCCGGGAGCTGTGCGTCGCCTCTACCCGGCCAACACGACGATTGCAGGCCAGCATCAGGCCAAGTCTATCATCCTGATAATCACTTCCGGGTGGGCGGCATTCGCCAAGACGCTGCCGAACGGCTCGCGATTGATCGTTGATTTTGCGCTTCCTTACGAAATTAGCCGGATAGAGTTCGTGGGAGAAGCCGGTGAGACGGTAACAGCTCTATCGGACGTGACCGCGATCGAACTGGCCGGTCCCATCCATACTTGTTTTTCGCGCTATCCGCAGCCCGTTTGCGAGGCCATCCTGCGGGCCGAGGCGAGTCGATACTCAAGGGTTGTGGAACATCTGGCAGGGGTCAGTCGAAGGGGAGCCGTGGAGCGCACTGCCCATTTACTTCTCGAACTGGCCTGCCGCGCACATCGATCGGCAACGAGTTATCCGGACCGCTTTGAATGCCCGCTGACCCAGGCCGAACTGGCCGACGCGTTGGGGCTTTCGGCCGTGCACGTAAGTCGCGTGTTGAAGGAATTGCGGGAAAGCGGCTTGGCTTCATTTCGCAATGGCCTGGTCGAGTTGCATGACCATGCGGGACTTATCAAAACAGCCGGATTTGATCAGTCTTACATTTCGAGCTGACGTCGCGGGGCTCTGTGGACGATTCCCCGATTGTCGGGACTATTCGACTTTCGCTTGAGGCATTGCCCCGCGTCTTCCGGCGCGCCAGCCTAGCCGGGTGAGTGGGCCGATGATCACTCTAGCCCAGCCAATGGCGCGCTCGCGGCGGTTTTTGCCTTCTTGACGGATCATATTTTGGACTTCCGAGTAACCAGGTGCCGTCAGGATCCAGCTGTTGAGCTGGGAGGATTTCCTCCACATTGGGCTGGTGTCGCTCGCTTGGGCAATCGGCATTTTGAGATGATCTGCCTTCCGGAGCAGTCGCCGCGTTTCTATCTCCGCAATCTGTTCATGGTATAGCAACGCTTCCCAATGATGTCGGTAATCAGCCTTCTCCCGCTCCGCAGGCGTGCCCGCCTTTGCCAGTTCGACGTCATGGGCGTAGTCGAGCATCCTGATGGTTCGCCGGTACGCATCAATTTCCAACAACTCTTTGATTCGTAACACCATCATCATATGGCCTCTCCAAGCCCGTGAGCCCAAAAGAGCGCTACAACGTCATATGGCCTTCAGTCCATTCCGCTACTTGGATGAACCCGCAACGCAAAGGAACTAGGGGCGGCAGCTTTCGCGACGTTATTGGCGCAGTTGTTCACCATTCCCGACCGACTGGATTCGCGAAAGAATCTTCGCACCCGGCGCGCTTGCCGCGCTCAACGAGGAGGCGCGAGGCATCATGCTCGCCTTCGCGGAAACGAGGGCTCGGCTGAGTGAGTTTGCGAACTTGCCCGCCGGCGTCATCCATCTCGACCACGAGGTGCCCCACATCTCGGTCGAGCCGCGCGAGGATCCTGACGATCCACGCGAGATCAAGACAGCCTCATCCGTGTGCAAGGTGCCCCTGGTGAAACGCTCTAGCGCAGGCCTCTCGCCTTGATCAGAATGTCGTCGGAGAGCGCTGAGACGAGTGCGCGGTCGGCTCCTTTGCTGGGGATCAGGACGAATTCCACATCCTCCAGCGGCGGCAGGCGGCTGATCTCTTTCAGGCCTGCAGGCGACATGCTTTGCGGTTGCACCAGAACCCCCATGCCGGCGCGGGCGGCGGCCGTCAGCCCGCTCAGGCTGCCGCAGGTGCAGACGATACGCCACGGCATGCGGTGCTGTTCGAGCACTTCCAGCGCAATGCTGCGCGTGACGCTCGGCGGTGGGAAGGCGATCAACGGCAAGGCGGCGAGCGACAGGACGTGTTCCGGATCGCGGGCGAGCCAGACAAGCGGCTCGCGATAGACGAGCCGACCACGGCTGTCGCCCAGCCGGCGCTTCGCCAGAACGAGATCGAGCTCGCCATTGTCCTGCATCTGGTAGAGCACGCCGCTCAGCGCGACGGTCAGCTCAAGATCAACGGACGGGTGAGACCGGACGAAATCCTCCAGCACCAGCGGCAGACGGCTGGCAACCAGGTCCTCGGATACGCCGAGCCGCAAGGTGCCCCGCAACCTCTGCGCGGTGAACAGCGCCTGTACTTGCCCCTCTATGGACAACATGGTCCGGGCATGGCCGAGCAGGGCTTCGCCGTCAGGCGTCAGCACCACCTTGTGCGTATCCCGGGCCAGCAACTGCCTGCCAATCACGGCCTCCAGCTTGCTGATGTGCTGGCTGACGGTGGATTGTCCGAGCCCCAGCCTCTCGGCCGCGAAGGTAAAGCTTCCCATCTGCTGGACGGTGACGAAGCTGCGAAGTTGGACCAGATCGAGCATTGATATCTCAAATTACGATAACTGTTATTCATTGTATCCCATTTCGCGATGCGCGAAAAGACGGCGTCGAACCCACTCGGAGCGAACATGTCATGCGCCGCTTTCTGCCGGACTCCTTTCTGATCCTCCTGTTGTGCACCGTCGCGCTTGCGTCGGTCGCGCCGGCAACCGGGGCGTTTGCGGGATGGTTCGCGATCGCGACCAATTTTGCCGTGGCGCTGCTGTTCTTCCTGCATGGTGCGAGGCTCTCGCGCGATGTCGTTGTTGCCGGCCTGATGCATTGGCGCCTGCACCTGGTGATCCTTCTGACCACCTTTGGCCTGTTCCCACTGCTGGGTCTGGCGCTTGGCTATCTGCCTGCTTCGATCCTGCCCAAGCCGCTCTACCTCGGCATTCTGTTTCTCTGCGTCCTGCCGTCGACGGTCCAATCCTCGATCGCGTTCACCTCGATGGCCGGTGGCAATGTCCCCGCGGCCATCTGCTCGGCTTCCGCCTCCAACATCTTCGGCATGTTCCTGACACCCTTGCTCGTTGGGCTGCTCTTCTCCATGGGTGGGCACGGCGGGTATTCGTGGGATGCGGTGAGCCAGATCCTGCTGCAACTGCTCCTGCCCTTTGCACTCGGACAGTTGCTGGAACCCCGGATCGGCAACTGGATACGCTCTCGCAAGACATTGCTGATGCCTGTCGATCGCGGCTCGATCCTGATGGTCGTCTATCTGGCCTTCAGCACCGCGGTCGCCGAAGGGCTGTGGCACATGTTCACGCTGCGCGACATCGCCGTGGTCGTTGTCGCCGACATGGTGCTGCTCGGCCTGGTGCTTCTGTGCACGACCTATGGCAGCCGGCTTCTCGGCTTCGACAAGGCCGACCGGATCACGATCACCTTCTGCGGCTCGAAGAAGAGCCTGGCGAGCGGCGTGCCGATGGCCAACGTCATCTTTGCCGGCCAGGGCGTCGGCGCGATCGTTCTGCCGCTGATGCTGTTCCACCAGATACAGCTCATGGTCTGCGCCATGATCGCCCAGAAATATGCCAGAGCGGCGCACCGGTCCGCCGGCCCGCAAGCCGAGCCGGCGGCCTCGGTGGCTTAGAGCAATTCCAGGAAAAGTGTGAAACGGTTTTCCCGGGAAAAGCGCGTAGCGCTTTCCCTAGGGAATTGCGCCAAAAAAGAGTTTAGTGCCGTCGAGCGAAGGTCTCGGCGATGGCCAGGACCGCGGCATGAATCGGTCCTGAGGTGAGGTTGGGCATGATCGACGCGTCCACGACAAACAGATTGTCGAGCGCCTTCAACTGTAGATTTGCATCGACGACGGCGTCCGGATCCTTGCCCATCCTGCAAGTACCGCAGGGATGATGGTGTGTGATGACCGACCGCGCGATGAAGTCGTCGATCTCGGCCACGCTGTTCAGGGTGCCTGGCAGGAGTTCGCGCTCTCGCCAGCCGGCGAGTTCATCCCTATGCCCGATTGTCCGTGCGGCCTCGAGGGCCTGGCGAAACAGCGTGCGGTCCCGATCGGTCTGCAGGTATGCCGGGTCGATGATCAATCGATCACCGAACTCAGGACCACTTATGCGCACGCTGCCGCGGCTTGTCGGATGGGTGATGCCGAACAGCAGCGAGTAGGCCGTGCCGGCGGCGGGTGCCTGGAAGCATTCGGACACGATCGGCGCGATGCCGCAACCAACGACTATTTCAGGCTGGCCGGTGGCGGTGAAGTTGTCCGCGCGCATATAGGCCATCGACTCCGAATGTTGGAGGCGCGATGGAGGCACCGGCTTGCGGGCCGCGTAGAGGTTGCCGGCACCAAGCAGGTGGTCCTGAAGGTTTCGACCGATCTCAGGCATATCGATCAGGCACCCAACGCCCGCGGCATCTAGCACAGCGTGCGGGCCGATCCCCGAGCGCATCAGCAAGGCCGGGCTTTCCAGCGCTCCGGCACAAAGCACGATTTGATCCGCAAAGATTTCGACCAAACCCTGTCGCCCTACGACCTCGAGGCCGCGGACCTGATTGCCCCTGAGATTGAGCCGCCGCACCCGGGATCCCGTGAGGATGGTCAGGTTCTTGCGCTCTCGAACTGCCCCGGTGAGGCAGGCGTCCGCCACAGTGACCCGTCGCCCGTCGCGGATGTTCAAGGAGTTCGGGGTGACGCCGATCATCTCGCCGCTGTTGTGGCCTTGAAGGCGAGGCAGACCCAGCGATGCGCCTGCCTCGATAAAGGCACGAGCAACCGGACTTACTTCGTCCGCCGGCAAATGGATCGGCAACGGCCCGCTTTTGCCGTGAATGCCGTCGCCGCCAAGCGGGTGGTTTTCGATAGTCTGGAAAACCGGCAGCAATTCATCCCAACTCCAGCGGCGATCCCCGGTCGCGTCGACCCAGGCCTGGAAGTCGGACGGGTGACCGCGCATGTAGCCCATCGCGTGCAGGCAACTCGAGCCGCCAATCAACCGCCCGCGCGCCCAATGATGCACCCGGCCCGCGGTGCCGGCTTGCGGCTCCGTGCGATAGTCCCAATCGTAGCTGCGGCCTTGCAGCGCCGGCCAGGCAGCGGGGTTCCAGATGTCGGGGTCCGTCGCCTCTTCGCCCGCCTCGATCAGCAGAACGTGTCTGTCCGGCTCTTCACTCAGTCGCGCGGCAAGCAGGCTGCCGGCCGACCCACCGCCGACGATGACGATATCGCAATTCGGTTTGCGCTCGACATTGGCCATGGTCATCATCACTCCATCCGCCACTTGCTGGCGTCGATAGCCGGCATGCCTGACACCGACATGGTGAAAACCCCCGCGCACTGATCTGCATCAGGCAGATATTTGATCGGAAACGTCATGAAGGACTTGGCGTCTTCAGACGGAACTGCAGTCTTTCGAAGACCTCAAATCCCGCTGTCCATGGATACTTTCGCTGCCGCTTTCGCCTTCAAGACATGCTGCTTCGAGGCTTTGCGGGCGGCCTTCTCGTCGCCGGCGGCGATGGATTCGAATATCTCCCTCATCTCCGCCAGGCTGCTTTGTGCTCTGCCCTCCAAGGACATCGATCGTCCTCGAAAGAAGCTTATCCTGGCCACCAGGCCGCGATGGACTTCCTCCAGGATAGGGTTCCCGCAATTTGCGAGTATGATCGAATAGAAGTCCGCGGCGGTCATGACCTGCGCCAGGCTGTCATTGCTGGATGCCGCCTCTTCGAATGCGGAAAGGGATCTCTCGAGTTCACGCAACTGTTCAGGCGAAATCCTCAACGCGCATCGGCCCGCGGCCTCGACTTCCAGCAGCTCTCGAACCTCGTAGATGGCGGTTGCCACCTCCCAAGAAAGTGCCGGTATCGACGGCCCGCGGTTGGGTACGATTTCGATCAGACGCTCGGCCTCAAGACTGCGCAAAGCCTCCCTTAGCGAGGGGCGGCTGATGCCGAGTTGTGTGCACAGTTGACTTTCGATGAGGCGGCTTCCCGGCTGAAACAATCCGGAGAAGATGGCGAGCCGTAACTTGTCGACGGTCTCCCGTTGCACCGTCCGTGGCGAAATTCGCAAATTCAAATCTGGGGGCATCGATAACGTCTCATGGGCTTTTGAGTCGCAAGCTGAAGCAGCATACGCCACGCCATGCAAATTTGACAGCAGGATAGCCAGATTGTCAAATCTGAAGATTGCAAGAATGTCAGACAATCCGCTTGACGGCCCCCCGGCCAATATGATCCTTTTGCAGGAGACGGGCAGCGGAGGCGAGGATCATGGACATGGCGGCGGATATAGCTTCCGACCACTCTATCTCGCGACGCATCGACATTGGCCGCATCACCTTGAACGTGCGCGAGAAGGGCAAAGGCCCGTTGATGCTGTTCTTCCACGGCATCACCTCCAACTCGGCGGTCTTCGCGCCGTTGATGGCTCGGCTGTCGGATCGGTTCACGACCATAGCGGTTGACCAGAGGGGGCATGGCCTCAGCGACAAGCCGGAAACCGGTTATGAGGCGAATGACTACGCGGAAGACATCGCCGGCCTGATACGCACGCTCGATCGAGGCACTGCCATCCTCGTCGGACATTCGCTTGGCGCTCGAAATTCGGTCACGGCCGCGGCGAAATACCCGGATTTGGTGCGGTCGGTCATCGCAATCGACTTTACGCCGTACATCGAGACCGAAGCGCTGGACGCGTTGGAAGCGCGCGTGAATGCGGGGAGCCAGCTTTTCGAGGATGTAAAGGCCGTCGAAACATACCTCGCCGGCCGCTATCCGAATATTCCCGCCGACGCCATCAAGATCAGGGCTGAGAGCGGCTATCAGCCGGTCGACGGCGGATTGCGCCCGTTGGCCTCGCCCGCGGCCATGGCGCAGACCGCCAAGGGCCTGCGAGCGGACCTGGTGCCGGCCTACCGCGACGTGACCAAGCCGGTCCTCATCGTTCGAGGCGAGACGAGCAAATTGGTTTCAGCGGCGGCGCTGGCGAAGACAAGCCGGCTGCGGCCTGATCTGCCGGTCGTCGTCGTTCCGGGCGCCGACCATTACGTCAATGAGGTGTCTCCCGAGATCACGTTGAAAGCCATCACCAACTTCATAGACGCCTGACGGCCAAGCGCCGTCTTCTTGTACGCAGCAGGATCCAGAAAATGGCCAACGTAAACAGAACTCCGGGCAAAACGCGTCGTGCCGAGGTCGCCGGCGGCGGCTTTGCCGGCCTGACAGCCGCCATCGCTCTCAGGCAGAACGGTTGGGATGTCAGGCTGCACGAAAAGAGCTCGGAGCTGCGGGCATTCGGCGCGGGCATCTATCTCTGGCACAACGGCCTCCGCGTGCTCGAAGGGCTGGGCGCCTTGGACGAGGTTCTCCAGGGCTCGCACACGCCTCCGACCTACGAGACCTGGATGCACAACAAATCGGTTTCCAAGGAGACGTTCAACGGTCTGCCCTGGCGCATCATGACCCGCAGCCACCTGCACGATGCCCTGGTCAATCGGGCCCGTGCCCTGGGTGTCGACATAAGCGTCAATTCCGAAGCCGTCGCCGCCGATCCGGAGGGACGGCTGACACTCCAGAACGGCGAGGTCCTCGAAGCCGACCTGATCGTCGGCGCCGATGGCGTTGGCTCCAAGGTCAGGGATTCCATCGGTTTCAAACAGGATCGATGGGTTTCGAAAGATGGTCTTATCCGACTGATTGTCCCGCGCATGAAGAAAGATCTCGGTCATGGCGAGTGGGACAATACCATCGACATGTGGAACTTCTGGCCGCGTGTTCAGCGGATTCTCTACTCGCCCTGCAATGAGAATGAGCTCTATCTGGGCTTGATGGCTCCAGCCGCCGATCCTCGCGGATCAAGCGTTCCGATCGATCTCGAAGTCTGGGTCGAGATGTTTCCTTTCCTGGAGCCGTGCCTGATCGAAGCGGCCAAGCTGAAAACCGCCAGGTACGACAAGTACGAAACGACCAAGCTGGACAGCTGGACGAGAGGCAAGGTCGCCCTCGTAGGGGATGCCGCGCATGCAATGTGCCCGGCTCTTGCCCAGGGTGCCGGTTGCGCGATGGTCAACGCCTTCAGCCTGTCGCAGGACCTGGAGGAAGGCTCTTCGGTCGAAGATGCACTCGTCGCGTGGGAGACGCGCATTCGCCCGATCACGGATCGCTGCCAGGCCCTGTCCGGCGACTATGCGGCCAACCGCTCGCTCTCGAAGGGAAACATGTTCACGCCAGCGGCGCTGGAAGCTGCCCGCTACGATCCGCTGCGCCGTGTCTTCTCATGGCCACAGTAAACGTCGGGCAAGCCGGCCAACGAATTAATCGGTGCATGCGCAAGCGCGCGCCCTTCAGGAGATAAAGATGAACTATTCCAGTGAAGTCGAAAGAGACTACGATGTCAGGGGATGGTACTCCTCCGTCCAGGAAAGCCGCCATGACGGCGGCACACCTGGCGAGACCCTCGTCAAGGTCGCGACAGGCGTCGTCATACGCAATCCCTTCGCCGGAAAATTCGTCGCCGAACTGTCCGAGTTGACAGATCCGAGTTCAGCGATCGGTCATGCGCTCGGCGAGCGCGCCGTGGCGCTGCTCGGCAACAGGCCGGTCGAAAGCTATGGCAAAGGCGGTATCGCGGGCACATCAGGCGAACAGGAACATGTCGTCGCTTGCATCACCACGGTATTCGGAGATCCGCTGCGGCAGCAGGTGGGCGGCGGCAAGGCCTGGATATCGTCGGTCAGCAAGGTCGCCGTCGCCGGCACCACCATCGATATCCCGCTTGCCCACAAGGACGAGCTCTACATCCGTTCCCACTATGATGCCGTCACTTTTTCCGTGCCGGATGCCCCGCGCCCCGACGAGCTTTTGATCTGCGTCGCCGTCGCATCGGGTCCGCGCGTGCATCAGCGCGTCGGCGGCAAGTCCGTCGCTGACCTCAAGGCCGGTGTCTAGGTCGGTCGAAATTTCTGAAAGGACGAATTCCATGCCCCTGAACATCAAGGACCTCAAGATCACCTCGGCGGATTTCAAGCCGCTCGGGAAACTGCGCGACGAACATGCCGGCGACAAGGGCAACGTATTGCCCAAGCTTACCGTCAGTGGCGTCCCGGCAGGGGCGAAAGAACTCGCGGTGATCTGCCACGATCCGGACGCGCCGCTCGCCAACGGTTTCACGCATTGGGTGGTCTACGGCATCGATCCCTCGACCACCGACCTTTCGGACGCGCAGGAGAAGTTCCGCGTCGGACCCAACGGCGCCGGCGGCAAGCAGTACTATGGACCCCAGCCACCCGCTGGCCACGGTGAGCATCACTACTATTTCTGGGTCTATGCACTCGACACGAAGGTCGAAGGCACGCCCACCCGGGAGGAGTTCCTGCAGAAATATGCCGGCAACATCATCGAGCAGAACCGGATCGTCGGCATCTACGAAAACAAGTGAAATCCGCGGCCCTGGCGACCGATAACAACAACAAGAATGGTCGCCATCGCCGCAATGGGAGAATTTGGAAATGACAGACAACAGCCCAGCGCGCCAGAAGGTCTTCGAGGAACTCGTCACGGCAACGAAGATCCTTCTGAACGAAGGTATTCTGGATACATTCGGGCACATCAGTGCCCGTGACCCCGAGGATCCCGAAAGCTTCTTCCTGGCGCAGAAGCTTGCTCCGAGCCTGATAACGGCCGGTGACATGCAGCGTTTCAACCTCGATGGCGAGACCTCGGACAACCGGCCGTCCTACCTGGAACGCTATATCCACAGCGAGATCTACAAGGCACGGCCCGACGTCCAGTGCGTGCTCCACAGCCATTCGCCGGCTGTTCTGCCTTATTGCTTCACCGACCAGCCGCTGCGGCCCGTGACCCATATGGGGGCTTTCCTGGGGGACGCCGTCCCAGTCTACGAGATACGCGACAAGCAGGGAGACGCTACCGATCTCTTTGGCGGCAGCCGGAGCGTCTGTGCGGACATCGCTGAAAGCCTCGGGAACTATCCCGTCGTGCTCATGGCGCGGCACGGCGTCGTCAATGTCGGCAGTTCCGTCCGGCAGGTGGTGTTCCGGGCTTTCTATCTTGAACAGGAGGCGGCTGCGCAGACCGCCGGCCTGCGGATCGGCACAATCAAGTATCTGTCGCCGGGCGAAATCAAGGCCGCTGGAAATCTCGTCGGCGCCCAGATCGACCGTGGATGGGATCACTGGTCGCAGCGCCTCAGGGAAAAGGGCCTGGCCTAGCGCCAGTGCGTCTTTGAACATCCTTGGAAAGGGCTCGGTCCCTGCCAAGGTATCCGGCCCCGGTCCTCAAATTTTGAGGGGCCAGAGTGTCAGGCGAAAGCAGTAGAACCATGCCGCACGCGGAAAGTTACGATTACATCATCGTTGGGGCCGGATCGGCCGGTTGCGTGCTCGCCAACCGGCTGAGCGCCGACCCGAAATGTTCGGTGCTGTTGCTGGAAGCCGGCGGCTGGGATCGCGATCCCATGATCCACATCCCGCTTGGCTGGGGCAAGATCCTGACCGAGCGGCGCCATGACTGGATGTATTTCTGCGAGCCCGAGGACAATGTCGGCGGACGCAGGGTCGAATGCGCGCGCGGCAAGGTGGTCGGCGGATCATCGTCGACCAACGCCATGGCCTATGTGCGGGGCAATCACGGCGACTACGATCGTTGGGCAGCTGCGGGGCTCAGCGACTGGTCCTATGACAAGGTGCTGCCGTACTTCCGCAAGCAGGAAAGCTGGCAAGGCGGCGAGAGCCAGTATCGTGGCGGCAAGGGTCCGGTCAGCACCCAGTTCTGCCGCTACAAGGACACGCTGATCGACGCCTTTGCGCAAGCCAGCGTGCAGGCCGGTTACGAGCAGACGAAAGATTACAATGGCGAGCGGCAGGAAGGTTTCGGCCGCCTACAGATGACGATTTCAAAGGGCCGGCGCAGCTCGACCGCGACAGCCTATCTGCGGCCGGCGCTGAAGCGGCCCAACCTCACCGTTCTGACGGAAGCGAGCGCTACGAAGATCGTGCTGGAGGGTACGCGCGCCACCGGCGTCACCATCAGCCATCGCGGCGGCGAACGCACGGTTCTCGCCCGCAAGGAAGTGCTGCTTTCCGGAGGCGTGATCAACACGCCGCAACTCATGATGCTGTCCGGCATAGGGGCGCAGGACGAGCTTGCCGCCCACGGCATCCAGACGCGGGTCGACCTGCCGGCGGTCGGCAAGAACCTGCAGGATCACGTCTCGGTCATTCTCATGTACCGGCGCCGGGCTCCGGGCGGCCCGTTCCTGCGCAACATGCGTGCCGATCGGATCGGGCTCGATTTCGTCAAGACCTACTTCACCGGAAGCGGGTTTTCCGGCGATGTGCCTGGCGGTGTTGTCGCCTTCCTGAAGAGCGGCCCGGCACGGCCGTTGCCGGATGTGCAACTCCTCTTCACGGCGGCGCCACTCGCCGCATGGCCGTACTTCAAGCCGTTCAAGGCGCCGTTTGCGGACGGTTTCGCAACGCGGATTGTAGCGACACAGCCTGAAAGCCGCGGAGCCGTGAAACTGGCGTCGGCCGATCCTTTAGCGGCGCCTCTGATTCACCAGAATTTCCTCGCCTCGCCGAAGGATTGGGAGTCGCTGCGGGCCGGCTTCCGGGTGGCGCGGGATCTCGCGTCGCAGCCCTCCATGCAGCCCTTCATCGAGGCGGAGTTTTTCCCCGGCCCGAAGTGCCAGAGCGACGACGAGATCGACGAGCATATCCGCAAGACCTCCATCACCGTGCATCATCCGGCCGGGACCTGCCGGATGGGAGCCGATGAAGCCTCGGTCGTTGATCCGCAATTGCGCGTTCGCGGCGTCCAGGGGCTGAGAGTGGTGGACGCTTCCGTCATGCCCGACCTGGTCTGCGGAAACATCAATGCGGCAGTGATCATGATTGCCGAGAAAGCCGCCGACCTCATCGCGAGCTCGAAAGAAAGCGGGGCAGTGCAATGATCCGAAATATCGCCATCATCGGTCTGGGTACGATGGGACCGGGCATGGCTGCCCGGCTCGCCAGAGGCGGCCTCCAGGTGGTCGCCTACGATGTTGCCCCGGCAGCGATCGAGCGCGCGCGATCCATGCTGGGCGTGGCCGAGGGCGTTCTCGACGCCTTGGGTATCGCGCCACCGTCGGCCGGCGTTGGAACGGTTCGCTTCACCGATGATATCGGCGATGCGGTATCCGGCGCCGACCTCGTCATCGAGAACGTTCCTGAAAACATTTCGGTCAAGGCCGAAGTCTATCGCACGATCGACGGCCTGATCGCCTCGGACACGATCGTCGCGTCCGACACGTCGGGTATCCCGATCACCAAGCTGCAGGCGCATATCTCGCATCCCGAGCGGATGGTGGGCATGCACTGGTCGAACCCGCCGCACATCATCCCGATGATCGAGGTGATCGCCGGCGAGAAGACCGCGCCGCAAACCGTGGCTGTGATCCGCGACCTGATCCGCTCGATCGGCTTGCTGCCGGTGGTGGTGAAGAAGGACGTTCCCGGCTTCGTCGAAAACCGCGTGCTCTATGCGCTGCTGCGCGAGGCGGTCGACCTCGTCGAGCGTGGCGTCATCGATCCGGAGGATCTCGACACCTGCGTGTCTTGGGGCATCGGCTACAAGATCGCCGTGATCGGACCGATGGCGCTGCTCGATATGGCCGGCCTCGATATCTACAAATCCGTCTCCTCCTTCCTCAACGCGGATCTCTCCAATCGCGACGATGTCGCGCCCATCGTGCTGGAAAAGACGAACGCGTCGAAGCTCGGCATCAAGTCGGGCGAGGGCATGTTCTCCTACACACCCGAACAGACCAAGGCGCTGCAAGGCGAACGGGCGCGCAAACTCGTAGCGGTGCGGCGTATCCTGGAGGGCCGGGAGTAGCCATGCGCATGGAACCCATTCGAGCAGCAGGCGGTCGGCCAGCCCATATCCGCCACGATGACGACCTGATCTCCGCCAAGGGTGTTTCGGTGGTCATGGCCAGCCAGCTGGTTCTGCAGAACATCGATCTGTCGATACCGAAGGGGTCGTTTGTCTCCCTTATTGGTCCTTCCGGTTGCGGCAAGAGCACCTTGCTCAAGGTTCTGGCCGGGCTTTTCAATCCGACGAGCGGCAGCGTTTCGATCGCCGGACTTGCGCCGGCCGAAGCGGCGCGCAAGCGCATGATCGGCCTCGTCTTCCAGGACGCCAATTTGCTTCCGTGGAAGAATGCCGTCGACAACGCTTCGATGCTGCTTGGCATCGCCGACAGATCGCTCTCGCGCGCCGATTTGCGGGCACGCGGGCAGGAGATGCTGGAACTGGTGGGGTTGGGTGACAGCGCCCACAAACGCCCCAATGAATTGTCCGGCGGCATGCGCCAGCGCGTCGCCATCGCGCGGGCCCTGGCGCTCGATCCGGCGGTGCTGCTGATGGACGAGCCTTTCGGCGCGCTCGACGCTATTACCCGCGATTCGATGGGCCAGTCGCTGCTGGAGATCTGGCAGCGCACCGGCAAGACCATTGTGCTCGTCACCCATTCGATAGACGAGGCCATCCACCTGTCGCGCCATGTCCACGTGCTGGGGATCAAACCTGGGCGGATCACCGAGAGCCTCGACATTGGTCTGCCCTATCCGCGCGATCTGTCGGTGACGGAAGATCCGGAGTTCGTCAGGCTGGTGGTTCAACTGCGGATGATGCTGCGCGCCAGCCATCAACCAGGAGGCACGCCGTGAGCGATCAACCCGTCACCAATCTCTCCGAGTCGCGGCCCGAGTCCCGACTTGCCTCAAGCTGGGGTGCGGCGACAGGCAGCTG
The DNA here is from genome assembly GCF_056403815.1 of Mesorhizobium sp. P2_E9. Classification (NCBI taxonomy): domain Bacteria; kingdom Pseudomonadati; phylum Pseudomonadota; class Alphaproteobacteria; order Hyphomicrobiales; family Phyllobacteriaceae; genus Mesorhizobium; species Mesorhizobium sp. P2_E9. Next base: position 168,915 of record NZ_JBFUET010000010.1, on the reverse strand, counting down.
GCTTCCAGCGGTCATCCTTCTGCTGGCGACGATCGCGGTGTGGGAAGCCGTGGTGCGGATTTTCGCCATATCTGCCTTCATCATTCCCGCCCCGTCCGAGATCGCGCAATCGCTGGTCGCGCAATGGGCAACGCTGATGCAGGCGACACTGGTGACAGCAGGCGAGATCCTGTTCGGATTCCTCGTCTCCGTCGTGGTCGGCATTGCCATTGCGCTGGTTATCGTGCGCTTCGACTGGCTGGGGCGCGCGCTTTATCCGCTGGTGGTGCTGTTCCAGAACGTGCCCAAGGTGGCGCTGGCGCCGATCTTCATCCTCTGGTTCGGCTACGGGCTGGCGCCCAAGATCGGCCTGATCCTGGTCATCGCCTTCTTCCCCGTGACATTGTCGATGCTGGCGGGCATGCAGTCGGTCGATCGCTCGCTGCTGTCGCTGATGAATTCGGTCGGCGCCAGCCCGACGCAAATCCTGTTCAGGATCCGCGTCCCGCACTCGCTGCCGAACCTGATGGCCGGAACCAAGATCGCCGCGACGCTCAGCGTCATCGGCGCCATCGTTGGCGAATTCGCCGGCGCCTCGGACGGGCTCGGCTACGTGATCCAGTTTGCTTCGACCCAGCTCGACACCGCGCTGGTTTTCGCGGCCCTGCTCCTCGTTTCGGTGCTGGGCATCGCCTTCTACTACGCAGCAGAAATTCTCGAACGCATCATGGTGCCATGGGCACCGAAATTCAGCCACGCCTAGGCCTGCTCAATCAACCAACTAAAAAGGGAACAAAAATGCTCAGACGCTCACTTATCAAGGCAGTTGCCGTTGCCGCGGCCGTCGGTGTGCTCGGCTTCTCGAACGCGGCTTTGGCCGCCGACAAGGTCAGCGTCCAGCTCGACTGGGTGGTGCGCGGCAACCATGCCATGTTCTTCGTCGGCAAGGAGAAGGGCTTCTTCGCCAAGAACGACATCGACCTGGCCGAGATCCGCAAAGGCTCCGGCTCGCCGGACGCCATGCGGCTGGTCGGCAATGAGAACGCGGATTTCGGTTTCGGTGATCTTCCCACGCTTGCCGTCGCGCGCTCGCAGAATGTTCCCGTCGTGGCACTGGCCGCCGTCAACCAGCACTCGCCGCTGGCGATCATCTCGCTGGCCAAGACGGTGAAGCTCACCAAGCCGGCTGATCTCAAGGGTCTCACCATCGGCATTCATCCTGCCGGTTCTACCTACATCTTCTTCAAGGGCTTCCTGGCGGCCAATGGCCTGACCGAAAAGGACATGACGCTGAACAGCGTCTCGCCGCCCTATGAAAGCTATCTGCTTCTGGGCCGGGTTCAGACGGTGGTCGGTTATGTCGACGCCGAGGTTCCCGAACTGGAGGCCAAGGCCGGCGGCCCCGGTTCGCTCAGCATCATGATGGGCGCGGACCATGGCTGGAAGGCTTATGGCTCGGGCCTGTTCACCTCTCAGGCCATGATCAAGGACAAGCCCGAAATCGTCGCCCGCTTCGTCAAGGCATACAGCGAGGCATTCGACTATGTCGTGGCGCACCCCGAAGAGGCGGCCGAGATCACGGCCAAGGCCGCACCCGGTTACGCCGACAAGAAGGATGTGCTGCTAGCGCAGATCAACGCCGATATCGCGTCGACCTTCACCAGCCCCGACACCAAGGAACATGGCCTCGGCTGGATGACGAAGACGCAGTGGGAGGAAACGCTGAAGACGCTCACCGATCAGGGCGTGCTCAAGACGGCTCCCTCGGCGGACGATGTCTTCACCGACAAATTCCTGGCAAAGAAGTAGGAGGCGCGCGGTGTTGGGCGGGGCAAGTCGATGAGCGCCTACCGGCAGACCAGGCTGTCCTGCTCCATGACGCAGGACACGGCGCGTTCGCCTTTCGCCGCGTCGGTGCGGTCGAGCGTGATCTGCACGCGTGTGGCATATGCGCGGCCGGCCAGGCCGCACCACAGCCGCTCGACGGGCAGGTTCTCGCGCTTGTCGTTGAGGATCGTGAACGTGCCCGTCTTGGGGTCGAACCAGAGTTCAAGGCGAGCGCTCTTTCCCGGCTCGACTGTCGCGATTCCGGCCGAATACCAGTGGGCGAAGTCGGCATTGCAGGACAGCCCTTCGTTGCCCGCATTCGAAATCGTCAATGGCACCATGTTGAGCCCGTCAGTTCCGGTGCGGACGGTGACATGGTGCAACTCAACCGCATTGGCGAAAGACGTAAGCGCCAGCATCACCGGGAGAATATAACGATTCTTCACTTTGCCTGAGCTCCGTAGGGTGGGTTTGTGCAGGCAGTCTATCTCGCTTCCGCGCAATAACAATAAGAATAATGATTGGCAGTCAACCAGAGAGGGTAAAATGTTAAAACTTATTAAGAGCAGTGTGAGTGCAGTTATACTGAGTGGTGTCTTGCTGAGCGGTGCGTTTGCCGGCGAAGTCAAGTCGATCGCCATCCTGACGCCCGAAGAAGGCACCGATTACGGCTGGAACCAGCAGGGCATCAATGCCGCCAAGGCGGCGGGCAAGGCCGCCGGCGTCGAAGTGGTCGTAGCCCAGGGGCTCGGCTATGGCGATGTTCGTCCGACCTTGCGCGAGCTCGCGTCTGACGGCGCCAGCCTGCTGATCGCCCACGCCAGCGGCTACAACACCTCGGCGCCTGAAATCGCCAAGGAATTGAAGGTTCCGGTGGCGATCGTCGATACGCCGAACGGCCTGGAGAAGGGGCTCGTCGCCGACTACACGCTCAGTGGTCACCAGGGCGCCTATCTCGCCGGCCGTCTTGCCGCCAAGATGTCGCGTTCCAAGTCGGTCGGCATCGTCGTCTCGGGCGAACCGCCATCATGGAACTCGCAGTCGGCGGCGTTCGCGCAAGGCGTGAAGGCGGAGAACCCGGACGTCAAGATCACCTATGCGGTGATCGGCCCGGCCGCCTACAGCGACGCGGCCGGCGGCAAGCGCGTCACCGAAAGCGTGATCGCGTCGGGTGCCGACATCATCTTCGGCCAGGGCAACGGTTCGAGCTTCGGCATGCTGCAGGCGGTCGAGACGACCAAGGCAGCCGATGGCGGCAAGGTCTATTTCATCGACGTCATCGGTGACAAGTCGCCGATCGACAAGGGCTTCCTGCTGTCGTCGGTGGTGTGGAACATCGAGCCTGTCTATGCGGCGATGATCGCCGACCTGAAGGCCGACACGTTCGGCACCAAGCACTATACGATCGGCCTCAAGGACGACTCGGTGAAGCTGCTGAAGACCGCGGCCATTCCGGACAATGTCTGGACGGAAATCCAGGCACTGCGCGAAGACGTCATTTCCGGCAAGATCAAGGTCGATCCGGTGTTTGACGCGGCCGCCGTCAGGGCATTGATGACCAGCGTCGCTCAGTAAGGCGATCACGGTCGGCTGCCGGAGGGGTGATCCGTTCACCTCTCCGGCCGATTCCCACTTTTTGTGTGTTGGGCTTTCATGAGCGGTTCTTCTTCATCGTCCGTTGCCGGGCGCGACATCGTCGCGCTTGAAGGCGTGACCAAACGGTTTCCCGGCATCGTCGCCAATGACAGCGTCGATCTGTCGATCCGTCCCGGCGAAGTGCATGTGCTGCTCGGTGAGAACGGTGCCGGAAAATCGACATTGATCGGCATGCTGTCGGGACTGCAGCAGCCGGACGAAGGGCGCATACTGGTCGACGGCAAACCGACCCCGATCACGTCGCCGCGCCATGCGCTGGCGCTGGGCATCGGTACGGTGTTCCAACACATGATGCTGGTGCCGACGCTGACGGTGGCGGAAAACCTGTTGCTTGGCGGACCCTGGTGGCAGCGCCCCAGGACCGAGGAGCTTGAAGCGCGCGTCGCCGAGATAACGCGCAGCCTAGGCATCACGGTAAAGCTGCATGCCAAGGTGTCGGAGCTTTCGCTCGGCGAGCAGCAGCAGGTCGAAATCCTGCGCGCCATGGTGCGCAACAGCCGGTTGCTGATCCTAGACGAGTCCACCTCGATGCTGACGCCGAAAGGCATTGACGAATTGGGCGCGCTGATGCGCCGCCTTGTCGAGCAGGGCCTGGCGATCGTCTTCATCACCCACAAGCTCAAGGAAGCGGCGGCCTTCGGCGACCGCATTTCGGTGCTGAAGCTCGGCCGCAAGGTCGGCGAGATTCCGCCCGAGCGGTTTCGCGCTCTGGGTGAACAGGCGATCATCTCGGAGATCGTGGAATTGATGTTCGGCAAGCAGAAGGACGATCCGGAAGCGGTCGAGCGCCCGGTCCGTACAGTCCGCACGGATGCCGCTCCGCTGCTTCAAGTCGCGGATCTGGCGGTCGCGCCGACCGACAATGCGCCAGGCCTGTCGTCGATCTCCTTCGACATCCGCCCGGGCGAGATCCTGGGCATCGCCGGCATCGACGGCAACGGCCAGAAGCAGCTGGCGGAAGCGCGGGCCGGCCMGCGCGCGGCGACCGGCGGTTCGGTGCGGCTGGAGGGCGTTGCCATCGAGGCGCTGAGCGTCGGCGAACGCCGTCGGCGCGGTCTGCGCTACCTGACCGACGACCGGCTCGGCGAAGGCACTGTCGGCACCTTCCCGGTCTCGATCAACTTCTTCCTCAAGCAGGTCGGCGCGGCGCCCTTCTGGCGCAGCGGCGTCGAGCAGCGCGGCGAGATCGACAAGCGCGCCGCGGAGCTCGTCCGCGAATACGACGTGCGCACGCCAAGCCTGAAGACGCCGGTCGCGCGGCTTTCCGGCGGCAACATCCAGAAGGTGCTTCTGGCACGCGAACTGGCCGAAGGCGCCAAGGTGGTGATCTTCAACAAGCCGACCTATGGGCTCGATCTCGCCAACACATTGGCGTCGCGCCAGCGCATCCGGGATACGGCGGCCCGCGGCCTTGCGGTGCTGCTCATCTCCACCGACCTCGAGGAGTTGCTCAGCATGTGCGACCGCGTCGCCGTCATCGCCAACGGAGCGCTCGTCGGCACCGTCGAGAATACCGATGACGCCCGCACCAAGGTCGGTCGCCTGATGATCGGACTTGCCGCATGAGCATCGACACCGCACCTACGGCCAATACCACCGCACTCGATGCCACGAGCGCGGCGGCGACGCGTCGCGACATCCTGCATCGGCTGCTGATGACGCTCGGCCCGATCCTCATCGCACTCGTCATCGCCGGCTGCATCTTGCTTGCCGTCGGCGTAGACCCGCTCGCCTATTATGGCTTTGTGCTGGAAAAGGGCCTGTTCTCGCCGCTCGGTATCCAGCAGACACTGACCCGCATGGCGCCGCTGCTGTTTCTTGCCGCCGGCCTGATCGTGGCCTTTCGCGCCGGCATGTGGAATCTCGGCGGCGATGGCCAGTTCCTGCTCGGCGCGGTGACGGCGGCAGCCAGCGCTCCCGTGTTCGTGCAGATCATGCCGGCCTGGCTGGCGCTGTTCTGCGCGTTCCTCATCGCCATGGCGGTGGCGATGATCTGGTCGCTGGTGCCGGCGCTGCTGCGGGCCTACCAAGGCGTCAACGAGATCATCACCACGCTGATGATGACGTTCCTCGGCACCTCACTCGCCAATGTGCTGGTCAAGCTGGTGTTCCGCGATCCCAGCACGACCGTCCCGCAGACCCGTACGCTGCCGGTGGAAGACCGGCTGCCGCGCCTGTTCGAAACGACCATCACCAGTGGCCTGCTGCTTGGGCTGGCGGCGATCATCATCGTGCATCTGGTGATGACGCGCACCGCGTTCGGGCTGAAATTGCGGATCGTCGGCGCCAATCCGCGCGCGGCTGTTCATGCGGGTCTGGGCGTGCCTGGCCTGACGGTTGCCGTCTTCGCCATTTCCGCCGGGCTCGCCGGCCTTGCCGGCGCCGTCGACATCATCGGCGTCCAGGGCAATGTCCGCGCCGACTGGAACCCCGCCTACGGGCTTGCCGTCATTCCCGCCGTGTTCCTCGCCCGCATGAACGGCTTTGCCGCCATCGGCTTCGTGTTCCTGCTCTCGGTGCTGTCGATCGGCGGCGAGAGCGCGGCGCGGCGCCTTGGCGTGCCCAATCATTTCACCCTGGTGCTGGTTTCCATCGTGCTGATCGTGCTCGCTCTCGCCGAATATTTCGACCATCGATACAACCAGTCGCGGAGGGCTTGAGCATGACCGGGCTCTTCAGCGAAGTCTTTCTCAGCGCGCTGCTGTTCGGCGCCGTTACCGCGGCGATCCCGCTGCTGCTGGCCGGCCTCGGCGAGCAGATGTCGGAAAAAGCCGGCGTGCTCAACATCGGCATCGAAGGCATGATGCTGGCCGGTGCCTATCTCGGCTTTGTCGGCGCCTTCTATTCCGGGTCGCTATGGCTGGGGTTCCTCACCGGTGCCGCCGGCGGCGTCGCGGTGGCGCTGATCATGGCGCTGCTTTGCGTGCGCATCGGGCTGAACCAGATCGTCATCGGCATCGCGCTGACGCTCGGTCTCGAAGGCCTGACGGCGCTGCTCCACCATTTCCAATTCTCGCGCAGCTACCCCCGCCTGCCGGCGGCAGACGCCACCGTCATTCCGCTGCTGTCGGATATTCCTGTCATCGGACCCGCCTTCTTCAAGCATCACCTGATCGTCTATCTGGCGGTCGCGCTGGTGTTCGCCATGGGCTACCTCTATCGGCGCACGCAGCTCGGCCTCAATTTGCAGGCAGCGGGCGACAAGCCGGCCGCGCTCGACGTCGCCGGTATCGACGTCATCAGGACCCGGACCATCGCTGTGCTGACGACCGGCGCACTGGCCGGGCTCGGCGGCGCCTACCTCGCCAATGTCGGGGCCGGGCTGTTCATACCGTTCATCACCAATGGTGCGGGCTTTCTCGGCATCGTGCTGGCCATGCTGGCGCGCGGTCGGCCGATCTGGGTGCTGTTCGGCGCGTTGCTGTTCGGCGTCTGCCTGTCGCTGACGACGGCCATGCAGGTGGCGGGCATCAACATACCGACCGACATCATCCAGATGCTGCCATTCCTGGCGGTGATGATCATGCTGGTGCTGTTCGGCCGGCGGGCCAGCCTGCCGGCCGCACTTGGCATTCCATACGAGCGCGGCGCGCGCTGACGACAATCAGATGCGCGGACGGGAACCGCGCCAAAACAGGAGGCAAGAATGTCGGATACCAAGGTCTACCTGCTCGACGGCGGCTCGCTCGTTCTCGACGGCTATCATGTGTTCTGGAACCGCGGTCCGGGCGGCGAAGTGCGCTTCCCCGTCTATTCGATCCTGATCGAACATGCTGAAGGTCGTTTCCTGATCGACACAGGCTACGACTACGACCATGTCATGAAAGTGCTGCCGTTCGAGAAGCCGATCCAGGAAAAGCACCAGACCATTCCCGGCGCGCTTGCGCTGCTCGGCCTCGAGCCCAGGGATATCGACGTCGTCGTCAACTCGCATTTCCATTTCGACCATTGCGGCGGCAACAAATATTTTCCACACGCCAAGAAGATCTGCCACCGGACCGAGGTGCCGCAGGCGTGCAATCCGCAGCCTTTCGAGCATCTCGGCTATTCCGACCTGAGCTTCTCGGCGGAGGCGGCCGAAGCGCGTGGCGCGACCGCGCAACTGCTGGAAGGCACGACGCGTGCCAACTCGACCTTCGAGGGCATCGACGGCGACATCGAGCTTGCCAAGGGAGTCAGGCTGATCTCGACGCCCGGCCATTCGATCGGCCATTACAGCCTGCTGGTCGAGTTCCCCAAGCGCAAGCCGATCATGTTCACCATCGACGCCGCCTACACCCAGAAGAGCCTTGAAACGCTGTGCCAGGCGGCCTTCCACATCGACCCGGTGGCAGGCGTCAACTCGATGCGCAAGGTGAAGAAGCTGGCCGAGGACCACGGCGCCGAGCTGATGTACTCGCACGACATGGACAACTTCAAGACCTACAGGACCGGCACGCAATTCTACGGCTGACCGCCGCCAATCCGGAGACAAGATGATGCGCTATCCCGAACACGCCGATCCGGTCATCACGCTGACCGCAGGGCCGGTTAACGCCTATCCAGAAGTGCTGCGCGGCCTTGGTCGTACGGTGCTCTACGACTACGATCCGGCATTCCAGCTCTTCTATGAGAAAGTGGTCGACAAGGCGCAGAAGGCGATGCGGCTGTCGAACAAGCCGGTCATCCTGCATGGTGAACCGGTGCTCGGCCTCGAGGCGGCGGCGGCGTCGCTGATCACACCGGACGACGTCGTGCTCAACCTTGCCTCGGGTGTCTACGGCAAGGGTTTTGGCTACTGGGCGAAACGGTACTCGCCGCATCTGCTGGAGATTGAAGTGCCCTACAACGAGGCGATCGATCCGCAGGCGGTCGCCGACATGCTCAAGGCGCATCCGGAAATCACCATCGTGTCCGTCTGTCACCACGACACGCCGTCCGGCACCATCAATCCGATCGACGCCATCGGCGCGCTGGTTTCGGCGCATGGCGGCTATCTGATCGTCGATGCGGTCTCGTCCTTTGGCGGGATGAAGACGCATCCCGAGGATTGCAAGGCCGATATCTATGTCACCGGCCCCGGCAAGTGCCTTGGCGCGCCGCCGGCACTGACGATCATGGGCGTCAGCGACCGCGCCTGGGCCAAGATGAAAGCCAACAAGGCAGCCCCCCGCGCGTCGGTGCTGAGCATCGTCGATTGGGAAAACGCCTGGTCGCGGGACAAGCCGTTCCCGTTCACGCCATCGGTGGCCGAGGTGAATGGTCTCGACGTTGCGCTCGACCTCTATCTCAACGAGGGACCTGAGGCTGTATGGGCACGTCACGCTCTGACGGCAAGGGCCATGCGTGCGGGCGTCGTCGGCATGGGGCTGTCGATCTGGGCCGCGAGCGACACAATCGCCTCGCCAAGCACTACGGCCGTGCGCACGCCCGACGGTATCGACGAGAAGGCGCTTCGCCAGGCCGCGCGCGCCCGCTACGGCGTGGTGTTTTCGTCGGGCCGCGGCGAGACATTGGGAAAGCTGACGCGCATCGGCCATATGGGGCCGACCGCCCAGCCGATCTATGCGATCGCCGCACTCACGGCCCTTGGCGGCGCCATGAACGCGGCCGGCCAGAAACTGGCCATCGGCAAGGGCATCGAGGCGGCGCTGGCCGTCATCGACGCCGACGCCTGAACAGACACCATCGGATCACGGATTGAGGGAGTATTTTCATGACTGAACGACTTGCGGGAAAGACGGCCCTGGTCACGGGTGCCGCGCAGGGTATCGGCAAGGCGATCGCCGCGCGGCTTGCCGCCGACGGGGCAACCGTCATCGTCAGCGACATCAATGCCGAAGGCGCCAAGGCGGCGGCCGCGGCGATCGGCGGAAAGGCCAGCGCGATCGCCGCTGACATTTCCGATCCGGCATCGGTCAAGGCACTCTTCGCTGAAATCCAGGCGCTGACCGGTGGCATCGATATTCTGGTCAACAATGCCAGCATCGTCCCGTTCATCGCCTGGGACGATGTCGACCTTGACCATTGGCGCAAGATCATCGACGTCAATCTGACAGGGACCTTCATTGTCACCCGCGCCGGCACCGACCAGATGCGCGCGGCAGGCAAGGCCGGACGGGTGATCAGCATCGCCTCCAACACCTTCTTTGCCGGCACGCCGAACATGGCCGCCTATGTCGCGGCCAAGGGCGGCGTCATCGGTTTCACCCGGGCGCTGGCCACCGAGCTCGGCAAATACAACATCACCGCCAATGCGGTGACGCCTGGCCTGATCGAGAGCGACGGCGTCAAGGCGAGCCCGCACAACGAGGCGTTCGGCTTCGTCGAGATGCTGCAGGCGATGAAGGGCAAGGGCCAGCCGGAACATATCGCCGATGTCGTATCGTTCCTGGCGAGCGAGGACGCGCGCTGGATCACCGGCCAGACGCTGAATGTCGACGCCGGGATGGTCAGGCACTAACAATGCGACCGGCGGCCGTACTATGGCCGCCTTGTCGCACTTGCCGGGTCAGGCTGCATATCTGGCACTCACGCCTGGTTGCCTCGACCACTGGGCATACCAGCTGTCGAATAATTTGAGCTGCGCCTCGGCATAACCGCGCTGGCTGTCGCTGAGCACGTCCGTTTCGTTAAAGTGCAACTCGTATTCGGGAGCTCCCTTCAGCACCATCATATGCTTGAAGTAGAGCACCAGGTCGGGGCCTTCGTCGAAGGAGGACAGCACGCCAAGCGCGGCGTCCAGTTCCAGTGCGCGCTGGCGGGCCTCGACGTCGCCCTTGGCCGCCGCTTGGCTCAAGCCCACGAGGTGCAGCACCTCCTTCGGCAGGACGTTGCCGATGCCGGTGATGGCGCCGGACGCACCGCAATTGACGAAACCGTGGAAGACGGCGGTGTCGACACCGATCATCAGCGCCACCTCATCGTGGCGGCTGGTGATGTTTTCCGCCGCGTAGCGCAGATCCGACGGGCCGCCGAACTCCTTGAAGCCGACCAGGTTCGGATGTTCGGCGCGCAGGGCAAAGAACAGCTCGGCGCGCGTGGCAAAGCCGTAATAGGGGCTGTTGTAGATGACCGCGGGCAGGTCGGGCGCGGCCGCCAGGATCGCCTTGAAATGGTTGCGCTGCGCCGTCACCGAGGGCCCGCGCGACAGAACACGCGGGATCACCATCAGGCCCCGGGCGCCGACCTTCTGGGCGTGCGCCGCATGCGCCACGGCCTTGGCTGTGTTGACCGCGCCGGTGCCGACGATCACCGGTACGCCGGCCTTCACCAGGCGCTCGACGCCCTCCATGCGCTGCTCGTCGGTCAACAGCGGCCAGTCGCCCATCGAGCCGCAATAGACGACGGCCGACATGCCGGCCGCGATCAGCTCGCGTCCCTTGCGCACCAGCGCGTCGAAGTCGGGCTGGCGGTCCTGCGTGCACGGTGTCATCAACGCCGGCATGCAGCCGGAAAAAACATTAGAGGTCATTTCGGATTCTCCTTGAGGCTGGCACGCAGATTGACCAGTTTGTCCCGAGCGGCATGGCTTGCCAAGCAAAATAGTCGTGGCCGACAGGGATCAACGCAGGAACAACAATGCGCACCAAAACCAGCATTCATGTCGTCGGCTGCCATGCCGAAGGTGAAATCGGCGACGTCATCGTCGGCGGTGTCCTGCCGCCGGCGGGTCGCACGATGATGGAGAAGATGATCACGATGGAACGTGATCATGACCATATCAGGCGCATGCTGATCTGCGAGCCGCGCGGCAGCGTCGCGCGTCACGTCAACCTGCTCGTTCCCTCGACGCGCGAGGATTGCGCCGCCGGCGCCATCATCATGGAGCCGACGGAATACCCGCCGATGTCCGGTTCCAACACCATATGCATCGCCACGGTGCTGCTCGAGACCGGCATGGTGCCGATGCAGGAGCCCGAGACGCGCTTCAAGCTCGACATGCCGGGCGGCGTCATCGAGGTGCGCGCCGAATGCCGCGACGGTAGATGCGTCTCGATCACCTTCCGCAACGCGCCCGCCTTTGCCGAACGGCTCGACGCCGCCATCGAGGTCGAGGGGCTTGGCACGCTCACGGTCGACATCGCCTATGGCGGCATGTTCTACGCCATCGTCGATGCCAAGGCGCTCGGCTTCTCGGTTGTCCCCGACGAGGCTCGCGAGCTGGCGGTGGCCGGTGAGAAAGTCCGCCGGGCCGCGCGCGAGCAACTCGATGTCGTCCATCCCGAATTCGACCATGTGCGCGGCGTGTCGATCGTGCAGTTCGCCATGCCGTTCCAGGGGCCGGGCAACGTCACGCGCAACACCTGCATCGTCTCGCCGGGCCGCTCGGACCGCAGCCCAACGGGAACCGGCACGTCGGCCCGCATGGCCGTCCTGCAAGCCCGGGGCTTGATGGGCGTAGGCGATGTATTGATCCATGAATCGATCATCGGCTCGCGCTTCACGGGCAGGATCGTGGAGCTGACGGAAATCGGTGCCCGCAAGGCGATCGTTCCGGAGATCACCGGCCGGGCCTGGATCACCGGCGAGCACAGCTACTATCTCGATCCGACCGATCCTTATCCCCAGGGCTACGTGCTGTCGGATACCTGGGGCACCTCCACCTCGGTAAAGCAGTAGTCAGAGCCGGCCGTCTCAAGCGTCGGCAATTCGCTGGACTGGCGAGTTCCCGCCAGCGAGAATGGCCGCAACGGCGGCATCCGTCACGTTCGCACTTGGTGAGAATTCGCGCATGAACATAGATGGTATCTGCGATCCGCGCTTTGGCGCTGTGCGCGAGGCATTCGCCGCGTGTTTCGACCAAGGGCTGGAACATGGCGGTGGTGTATCCGTCGTCGTCCACGGCAAGACCGTCGTTGACCTGTGGGGCGGCCACGCGGATGCCGCACGCACCCGCCCGTGGCGGCAGGACACGCTGATCAATGTCTGGTCCTCCACCAAGGGCGTCGTGGCGCTGGCGATCGCGATGTTGGTGGAGCGCGGTAGACTGGACTATGCCGCACCAATTGCCCGTTACTGGCCGGAATTCGCGGCCGGCGGCAAGGAACGCATCACGCTTGATCAGGTAATGTCGCACCAGGCCGGGCTGAATGGTCTTGCCGTGCCGATGGACGAAGCGGGCCTGCTCGCGTGGACGCCTTTTGTCGATGCGCTTGCGGCCATGTTGCCACTATGGGAGCCCGGCAGCCGCTGTATCTATCACGCCCTTACCTACGGCCATCTTGCCGGCGAAGTGCTGCGACGCGTCGACGGGCGAAGCATCGGCCGCTTCATCGCGGAAGAGATCGCAGGCCCGCTCGGAGCCGACTTTCATGTCGGTCTGCCGGACCGCGAGGATTTCAGGGTCGCCGAGATGATTGAAGGTCCGAAAACTTCGGACTGGGTCGAGTTTGTCCGCGCCTCGCCATTTCCCCATGCAAGCGACAATCCAGTGCCCCGTGCATTGGCCCCCAACGACCGCGCCTGGCGCGCTGCCGAAGTGCCGGGCGGCAATGGCCAGTCGACGGCGCACGCACTGGCGCGTATTTACGGCATGATGGCTGCTGGCGGTGTTTGGGAGGGCAAACCTCTGATCGGCCGCGCGGCAATCGAGGCGGCAGTGCGACCGCGTTTTCGCGGTATGGATGAAAGCTTTGCCGCGCCGGCCGCCGTCGCTGCCGGCTATCAGATTGAGGATCCGGTCTATGCCGGCCGCGCGTCGCCGCAAACGTTCGGCCACACCGGCTGGGGCGGCGCGATCGGCTTTGCCGATCCGGGTGCCGGCGTCGGTTTCGGCTACGTCACCAACCGCATGCTGGGTTTCGACGACATGGACCCGCGCCGCAAGCTATTGATCGACGCCGTTTACGACTCGCTCTGAACGGGTTTGTTTGAACAGGTTTCTACGGGTCGCCGCCGTCGACGCGGCTTATGGCAAATGCCGTCCACTTCGTCATGTGGTAGCCAAGGTCGAGTGTTCCGCCATCGACCGTGTAACTGCCTTCAGTACGAGGATGCAGGATGCGGCGTTCCGTTCGATTTTATCGATCCAAATTCGTTTCGCTTCGAGGATGAAGAGCTTGCAGGTGCCGACAGGCGACCCGGCACCCGATATCGGCAAGACGATCGCCAAAAAGGGACGCGTTGATTTCGCGCGCTGTGCGCATGAATACCTCGGAGGTCCGCCGCCCTTGACGCAGAGGTGGAAGCAACCCGGCCGGTCTACCCCGGTTCCGTCTCGTCCATCATCTGCTTGACGGCATCGGCCGCCTTGCTCATCTTTGCTTCGTCCGTGGCCCAACCCGCGAAGCGTTCCAGCAGGGTGGCGAACGTCACCAATTCCTGTTCATCCCATTGCGCCAGTGACCCGGCGAAAATTCGCCATTTGGTCTGACGCACCGCCGTCACCAGGCGCTCGCTCCTGGCGGTGAGTTTGAGACAAATGCGTCGGGCATCGAGTTGCGATGCGACGCGGACGGCGTAGCCGCGCTCGACGAGGTCGGCACAGATGCGGCTGGCGCGGGATGGGTCGATCCCCATGCGCTCGGCGATGATGCCGACCGTCACCTCGTCCCGTGGAGTGTCGCCGACGCTGAGTGCGATGATCGCATCGAGATGGCTTACTTCCAGCGAGGGATCGATGCGGGCCAGGATCAAACGGCCGAAGTCCCGGCGCTGGATCGAGCGGCGCACCTTGGTCATCACCGCATCGATGGCGGCGACGGCGTCGGCAGCCGCTTCGGACAGGCCACTGCCGCGCGCCAGATCCGCGAGGTCCTGATCGCCGTGCGTTTGACACAGGGAGGAAAATCGGTCCGGATCGCCTGGCTCGGTATCGTTGCTGCTCATATCCCAGCGCGCTAGCAAAAATATATGCGGATGTCAATTATGTGCTGATAGCATATATTTGATATTGACATATATCTGCCCTGGGCACATAAACCGCGCCCAGTCTCGGAGATATCAATGACTCTCGACTCGACCCTTCCAGATGCGGCGCCGTTAGACGCCGAAGCCGGACCCGGCTTGACGACATTGATCGTCTATTTCGGCGCGCTGATTGCCATGTTCATGGCCACCATCGACATGCAGATCGTCGTCACCGCCTTGCCGACCATTGCCGGCGAACTCGGCAATCTGCATCTGTTCGGCTGGGTCGGCGCCGCGTATCTGCTGTCGACGGCCGCGGTCGCGCCGTTCTACGGCAAGCTCGGCGACATGTATGGCCGCAAGAACGTGGTGTTGACGGCGATTACCTTGTTCCTGCTGGGGTCTCTGGTCTGCGGCATGGCATGGTCGATGGAGAGCCTGATCGCCGCGCGTGTCCTGCAAGGTATCGGCGGCGGCGGCCTGATGGTCTCGGCCTTCGCCATGATCGGCGAACTGTTCGGGCCGCGCGATCGCGCCAAATATCAAGGCTACAGTTCGGCGGTGTTCGCGCTGTCGTCGGTCCTCGGTCCTTTGGCTGGCGGCTATATCACCAGCCTGTTCGGCTGGCGCTGGGTGTTCCTGGTCAATCTGCCGATCGGCATCGTCGTGCTGGCGATCCTGGCATTCGCCATGCGCAGCCGGTTCAATGAGAAGAGGCACCGCATCGACTATCTCGGCGGCTTGCTGCTGGCCATCGGCACCACGGCAATCGTCTATTGGGGCTATCATGTGCTCGACCCCGCCGGGCCGGATCTGCTCACCTTCGTGCTGCCGATCGTCGCGCTGGCGGCAATCGCTTCGTTCATCCTGGTCGAGCGGCGGGCGCAGGAGCCGATCGTGCCCTTGCGGCTGTTCGGCATTTCGACGGTCCGCGTCGTCACCGGCGTGTCGGTGGTCG
The DNA here is from genome assembly GCF_056403815.1 of Mesorhizobium sp. P2_E9. NCBI lineage: Bacteria > Pseudomonadati > Pseudomonadota > Alphaproteobacteria > Hyphomicrobiales > Phyllobacteriaceae > Mesorhizobium > Mesorhizobium sp. P2_E9. Next base: position 153,665 of record NZ_JBFUET010000010.1, on the reverse strand, counting down.
CCGGATCGGTGACGCTGGGCATGTTCTTCTATTTCGCGCTCTATATGCAGACGTTGACTGGGCTCAGCCCGGCCGAAGTCGGCTTCCTGTTCCTGCCGGCTTCCCTGACCTCGATGGTCATCTCGATCGTGGCCGGGCGGGTGATTGCCGCGACCGGTCGCTACAAATGGATGCCGGTGGTGGCGATGGGGATTGGCGGGCTGCTGATGATAGGTTTTGTCTTCATCACGTCGCACACGCCGATCTGGGTGCTGGCGGTGATGATGGGCCTGTTCGGCATCAGCATGGGCCTGCAATTCCAGGTGCTGATCGTGGCGATCCAGGCCGCCGCGCCGCTGCAGGATATCGGCGCGGTGACCTCGCTGATCACCCAGGCGCGGACGATCGGGGCATCGCTGGGATTGGCGCTGAACGGCGCGGTGATGACCTGGGCCCTGAACCGGCAGACATCAGAGCTTCCCGCCGATGCCGCCGCGCTGCTGCCGGACGGCCTGACCGGACTGACCCCGCATCTGGCGTCAAGCATGCCGGCTGCGATCCGCGACGTGGTGCTCAGCCACTATTCCAGTGGCTTCAACGTCATGTTCCTCTGGGTGGCGGCGCTCTACTTCGTCGCCATGGCGCTGACGCTTCTGCTCGAGGATATCCAGATCCCCAAGCGGGGCTGAGCCCGAGCATCCCGGCGCGGCATCGGACGGGAGCATCGATGACTATCAGTTGTCGGTCAGCGACAGCGCGCGGGCGCGTTCGCGCAGCAGGTCGAGCAGATGGTTGCGCCGCGGCTCCGGCGTGTCGATGGGCAGCACGAAGCAAAGCGTCTTGCTGATGGCGCCGTTTCCATCGCGGATGGGCGCGGCCATGCACCAGGTGAAACGGTCGGCCAATGCCGCGGTCTCGCTGTAACCCTGCCGGTGCGCCGTGGCGACATCGGCGAAGAACTCGGCCGGCGCGATGACGCGGCCGTCGGGCAGCGTGTAGTCGCCGGGCGGGATGAAATCGCGCAGCTCCTGCTCGCTCATATGGCCGAGCAAAAGCCGTCCCGATGCCGTCCAGGGGATCGGCACTTCGACGCCGACATCGCTCGAGATGCGGAACGGGCCTGGCGAGTCGCGGCAGTCGAGCACGACATATTTGTTGCCGCGCAGGCCACACATCTGGACGGTCTCGCCGGTCTCCACGGCCAACCGGTCGAGGGTCTCGATGATGCGGCGGTAATGCGCATTGTGATGCGAATAGGCCCAGCCGAACAGATGCATCGAGCGGCCGAAATAGACGTAGCCTTCAGCCCCGACATTTTCGAGCATCTCGGCCTCGAGAAGGCTGTTGACGATCTCGTAGGTGGTCGAGCGCGGCGCGCCGATCATCTTGGCGATGTCGCCGACACGCATCGGAGCGCGGTGCTTCAGCAGCGCCTCGAGCAGCATGATGACGCGGTCGATGCCGCGCCGCCGCTCGCCGGGGCGCGCATCCTTGCCGGGGTCCGTCTCGATCAAATCAGCCACGCCATCGCTCATGCCAGCCGTCCAAAAATCATTTCGGTCCTCGTCTCAAGACGCTTGAAAGATGTCAAGGCTCAGTCTAGCATCCCTTTTGTCCGATATACAGGTATGATGTCTGAAATACCGGACAAACTAACGAGCCTGACGCAGAAAGTCCTGACGAAAAACAGACGGTTTCCGAGCTCGGCGACCGGCGGGTTTGCTCGTCCCGACCCCGCACGTCCGGACATAACCTCAGAAGGGAAGAGTCATGATGAAATCGTCGTTTTTCGCATCCGCCAGCGCCCTTTGCCTCGGTCTCGTGCTGAGCCTGGGCGCGGGTTCGCAGGCCAATGCCGCCGCCAACTGCATCAAGGGCGACCGCAAGGCCCCCTACACGATCGGCTGGGCCAACATCTATTCGGTGCCGACCTGGATGAAGCAGACGCAGGGCACGATCGAAGCCGAGGTCGAAACGCTGAAGAAGCAGGGGCTGGTCGACAAGCTGGTCGTTACCGACGCCCAGGGCGATGCCAATGTGCAGATCCAGCAGATCCAGTCGATGATCGATTCCAATGTCGACGCCATCATCCTGATCGCCGGCTCCTCGACCGCGCCGGCGCGCGTTCTGGCGGACGCTTGTGCCAAGGGCATCGCCATCATCAATTTCGACAGCCTCGTCGACACGGACAAGGTGACCGCCAAGGTCAACACCGATTCCTCGCAGTGGGGCGACCAGGCAGCCAAGTTCCTGATCGACGCCATCGGCGGCAAGGGCAAGATCCTGATCCTCAATGGCCCGGCTGGCGTCTCGGTCAGCGACGACCGGCGCAAGGGTGCCGATGCCGAACTGAAGGCCCATCCCGATGTGAAGGTGCTTGCCGAGACCAACACGCCCTACAATGTCGCGCCTGCCCAGGAAGCCGTGACCAGCCTGCTCTTCGCCAACCCCGAGATCGACGGCATTCTGTCGCTCGGCGGCGCGCTGTCGGCGGGTGCGGTTCTGGCTCTCGACAAGCAGGGCCGCGATCAGGTGCCGATCACCGGCGAGAACGCGCGCCAGTTCCTCGAACTGTGGAAGGAAAAGGGCCTCAAGAGCTGGGCCACCATGCAGCCGAACTGGCTTGGCGCCTTCGCCACCTACACCGCCGTCCAGGCGCTGGAGGGCAAGGATGTGCCGGCATTCGTCAAGATCCCGCTGCCGGTGATCGACAATTCCAACATCGACGAATATCTCGCCCGTGCCAAGGATTTCCCGGCTGACGGTTACATCTATTCGCCCTACGATGAGGAGCTGTTCAAGAAGCTGCTGGCCCAGAAATAAGCCTGAAGGGTTTTAGCATTGGCAACCATGGCTCCGCTGCTCGCGGCGCGGGGGGTGTCGAAGTCCTTCTTCGGCAACCCCGTCCTGCGCGACGTCTCCATCGTTCTCCAGCCGGGCCGCGTGCATGCGCTGCTCGGCGAGAACGGCGCGGGAAAGTCGACGCTGATCAACCTGCTGTCCGGCGCTCTGCGCGCGGACGGCGGGACAATCGAGGTCGACGGGCACGCGGTGGCGCGCATGACGCCGGCGCTTGCCCGGCAGGCGGGCATTGCCGTCGTTCAGCAGGAACTCAGCCTGACGGCCAGCCTGTCCATTGCCGAAAACATCGGCCTCGGCGCCTATCCCAGGCGGTTCGGCCTGATCGACTACACCGCGCTTGCCGCCAGGGCCAAGGCGGCGTGTGAACTGGTTGGGCTGCACGAGCCGCTGTCGACGCCTGTCGGGCATCTATCACTTGGCCGCCGGCAGATGGTCGAGATTGCCAAGGCGCTTTACCGCAAGCCGCGCGTGCTCATCCTCGACGAACCCACTTCGTCGCTGTCGTCGACGGAGACGAAAATCCTGACCGACCTGCTGGAACGGCTGCGCGGCGAAGGCATCGCCATTCTCTACATCTCGCATCGGTTGAACGAAGTGATGGCGCTCTGCCAGCATGTCACTGTCCTCAAGGATGGCATCTGCACGGCGGACCGCTCGCTGGCGGGAACCGATGCCCCCGGGCTGGTGCGCCTGATGGTCGGCCGCGACCCCGGCGATCTCTTTCCGCAATGGCAGACTTCCAGGTCTCCGGCCGACGCCATCTCAGTCCGCAATTTTTCGGCCGGCCTGATGCGCGACGTCGATCTCGACATCAGGACGGGCCAGGTGCTGGGCATTGGCGGCCTGGTCGGGCAGGGGCAGGAGGATCTGCTGCTCGGACTTTACGGCGCGATTCCAGCCAGGATCGCATCGGCGAGCGTCAACGGCGTCCCGGGGCTGCCCGGCGGTGTGCCGAAAGCCAATGCGCTTGGACTTGCCTATGTGCCGGCCGATCGCAAGCGTGAAGGCCTGCACCTGATCCATCCCATCATCACCAACATGATGCTGCCCGCCTTCGCCAGACTGCCGGCGTTGAAGCTGCGCAGCCGCCGGGCCGAGCGCGAGACGGCCAGGGGCCTTGCCGCCCAGCTCGGCATCAAGGGCGATCTCGCCCGAGCGGCGCAGGCGCTCTCCGGCGGCAACCAGCAGAAGGTGGCGCTGGCGAAATGGATGCCGCACGACCCGCTCGTGCTTCTCCTCAACGACCCGACGCGCGGCGTCGATGTCGAGACCAAGCGCGAAATCTACCTGATGCTTCGCGCCTTCGCCGCCGCCGGCAAGGCCGTCGTGCTGCTCAGTTCCGACACGCCGGAACTGGTGCATCTGTGCGACCGCGTCGCCGTGGTGCGTGACGGGCGCATCGTTGCCACGCTGGAGCGCGGGGCGCTGAGCGAGGAGACTATCGTTTCAGCGGCGATGGGCGCCGAGAACCGGAAGGTCGCGGCATGAGCACGGTTTCCTCCGCAAGGCCAGCTGGCGCGCTCTACTGGCCAGTGCAGATGCGCCGCAACATCGGCGTGCGCAGCCTGTTCATCGTCGTGCTGGCGTTTCTCGTTGCTTACGGCGTTCTGTTCCCGGGCCTGTTTTCAGCTTCCGGCTTCGCCAAGTTCACCCAGAGCTGGTTCCCGCTGGCCCTGGTCGCGATGGCGCAGGCGATCCTCATGCTGACCGGTGGCATCAGCCTGGCGATCGGCGCCACCGTCAGCCTTGGGGCGGTCATCGCCGCCACGACGATGGCCGGCCCGCTCGGTGTCGCCGGCGGTGCCGCCGCGGTGGCGCTGACCGGTCTCGGCATCGGCGCGGCGACCGGCTTCATCGTCGTCAGGCTTCGCCTGCCGGCAATCGTTGTGACGCTCGCGGGTTCCTTCATCATCGGCGGCGCGGCACTGCTGGTCCTGCCGAGGCCCGGTGGCGCAATTCCGACGTGGCTGTCCGACCTGCTCGCCGGCAACACGCCCGCGGCCTTCATGCTTTTGGTGATGATCGTCTTTCTGTGGAAGCTCTATCTCGCCACCCCGCTTGGGCTGAGCCTCTATGCCGCCGGCGAAAATCCGGTCGGCGCCTATCGCTCCGGCGTGCCGGTCGATGCCGCGCGGATAGCGGCCTATGCGATCAGCGGCTTGCTCTCGACGGGTGCCGGCCTGTTCGTCGCCGCGCAGACGGGATCGGGAGATCCGGTCATCGGCGCGGCCTTCACGCTGAACTCGATCGCCGCCGCCGTGCTCGGCGGCATCGGCTTCCTCGGCGGGCAGGGCACGATGCGTGGCGCGCTCGCCGGCAGCCTGCTGCTCAGTCTGATGATCAGCGTCATGTTCTTCCTCGGCTTCACCCCGGTGGCGCAATATGTCGCCCAGGGCCTCATCATCATTGGGGCGGTCGCCATCCCGCAATTCCGCAAGGTGCAGCAATGACGGCATGGAATGAGAGTGCAGGCGGTAAACGCGCCTTGGCGATCCTGCGCAGCCGGCCGTTCCTGACCGTTGTCATCGTCGCTGCCGTCTGGATCGGGGCCAGCTTCGCCTCGCGCGGCTTCGGCGCCTATGGCCATCTGCGCTATCTGGTCGAACTCGGCGCCGTCATCGGGCTGGTCGCCGCCGGCCAGACCTTCGTCGTGATCGCCGGCGGCATCGACCTTTCGGTCGCGGCGATCGTCACCGTCAGCGCCATCAGCCTGCCGCTGCTGTCGTGGCCGGCTGATCCCACCGGGCTTGCTTCCGTCCTCGCGGTGCTTGCGCTGACCACCGTTATCGGCGCGGTTAATGGGCTCGGCGTGGCGTTGCTGCGCGTTCATCCGATGATCATGACGCTGGCCATGGCGACCTTTCTGCAGGGCCTGCTGATCATCATTGCCGGCGGCAGCGCCGTGACCGCCGAAAATCCCCTGGTGTACTGGCTTGGCAATGCGCGGCCGGCCGGCATTCCCGCCGGCATTGTCCTGTGGGTCATCGTCTCGGCGATTGTGCTGACGATCATGCATGCGACGCCGTTCGGTGCACGCATCTTCGCCATGGGTGCCAATCCGCTCGCCGCTTCGCTGTCGGGGGTGCCGGTGGCTTCGACGACGCTCGCCGTCTACGGCATCAGCGGCTTCACCTCGGGCCTCGCAGGCGTGCTCGTGCTGGGCATGAACGGACAAGGCTATGTCGGGATCGGCGATCCCTATCTTCTGGCTTCGATCGCCGCCGTGGTGCTTGGCGGCACCTCGATCCTCGGCGGGCTCGGCACCTATGCCGGCACTATTCCGGGCGCGGTCCTGCTGGTTACGATCACCGCGCTGATCACCGTCGTCAACGCATCGCCCGGCTGGCGCAGCATCCTGTTCGGGTCGCTGATCCTCGGCCTGCTGCTGCTTTCAGGACGTGAGCAGGCTCGCCGATGACAGCTCGTCCAGCCGGTAGATCCGTTTTGCATTGCCGAAGAACAGGGCTGTCTGCTCGTCCGCGGAAAGGTCCGCCGCAATGGTCTTGAAGCCGTCATATATGTCATCGAACGAAGCGTGCAGGCCGGCGACCGGAAAATCGCTGCCGAACATGGCGCGGCCGCTGCCGAAGCAGTCGATGCAATGCAGCACCACCGGCCCCAGGCTGTCGAGCGTCCAGTGATGATCATAGGCGACCAGGTCGGAAATCTTGATGGCGACGTTCTCGTGGCGCGCCAGGTTTCGCAACCCTTCGCGCCAGAGCAGCATTCCATCGGCATCGCGGTCGATCGGGCTGCCGCAATGGTTGAGGACGAATTGCTGGTCGGGAAAAGCCGCCGCAAGCCGTGCGGCATCGGCAAGCTGGCGCGGGAACACCATCAGGTCGAAGGCGAGCCGGTGGGCGCCAAGCAAGGCCAGGCCGGCGCGCCACGCCGGCTCGTCCATGATACCGTCGCGGGCGGCGAAGCGCCGGGCCGGATCGGGGTCCCAGCTCAATATGTCGCGCACGCCGACGGTGCGATCGAAGCCGGCCTGTGCCTCGATCAGCGCCGGCGCCTCAGGGCTCGCCAGCGGCACGTGGACGACATAGCGGGCTGCCACGCCGCGCGATTTGTCGAGCGTTTCCAGCCAGCGCGTCTCGCCGACGCAATCATCGCTCGCCCAGCCGGCTTCGACATGAACGGTGGCAACGACATTGTGCCTGGCCGCGTCGCGCGAATAGTCCTGCGGAAGATAGTTGCGGCGCAACGGTCCGAGTTCGCCCAGGCCGCCGCGCTCGCCGGCGGTCGCCGCCAGCCACGGGTGCCGGCCAAGGCCGAGATCCCAGAGATGATGGTGGGCATCGACGATCGGTCCGGCATAGGGTTTCGGCACGGAATTCTCTCATGGCATGACCGGAGCCGGAAGTCGGCTCGGCTGTCGTTTCGCGACGGCGAAAAGGGGTAGCATCGGATGACGCAAAACTCACCAGTCCCGCCGCTTGGCGTGCGCGAAAATTTTGTGCTCGACGACCGCATCCGCGGCGTGCCGCCCGGCACGGCCGGGCTGGACTCCAGCCTCGTCGGACAGCAGGGCTGGTATCCGGCCGATGGCCACATGGCTCTGCCGGTGCTGACCGTCGACGAGGCGGCCTTCGCCGCCAATCGCGACCTGTTCCTGCGCTATATCAGCGAACAGGGCGTCGCGGTCGCACCGCATGCCAAGACGCCGATGGCGCCCGATCTGGCCCGCTCGCTGGTCGAGGCCGGTGCCTGGGGCACGACGGTCGCCGATATCCGGCAGGCGACGGTGATGCTCAAGGCCGGTCTTTCCCGGTTGATCATCGCCAACGAGGTTGGCGGCAATGGTGGCGCAAGCCGTCTGGCAACGCTTGCTGGCGCCTGGCCGGATGCCGAGATTCTCGTGTTCGCGGACTCGGTCGACGCCGTTAAGGCGCTGGCCGGGGCCTGGCGTGCCAATGCATCGCTGGCGCCCTTGCGCGTGCTGATCGAACTCGGAGCGGGCAGGGCAGGCGCGCGCACCACGGGCGAAGCCGAGGCGATCGCCGATGCGGTGATGGCGACCGGCGGGCGCCTGCTGATCGCTGGGGTCGCGACCTATGAAGGGGCCGCCGCGCAGCCCGATGCCGGCCGCACCGATGCGGCGATCGCCGAGTTGCTGGCAAGGACGTCCGACATGTTCCTGCGGCTGCGTGCCCGCCTTGGCGGCGATGTGCCGTTGGTCGTGACGGCCGGCGGCTCGATCTTCTTCGACAGGGTTGTCGCCGCGCTGTTGCCTGTCGTCTCACGCGACGGCAATGCGACGCTGGTGCTGCGCAGCGGCGCCATCTTCTTCCATGACCACGGAACCTATGATCGATCGCTTGGTGTGCTCGACGCGCGTGAGGGGTTTTCCATCGGCGGCGAGAAAGCGTCCGCGCGGCAATCGTTCCGCCCGGCGTTACGGCTGTGGGCCGAAGTGCTGTCGCGGCCGGAACCAGGCCTGGCGATTTGCGGCATGGGCATGCGCGACGTCTCGTTCGACCAGGGATTTGCCATTCCGCTGGCGATCCATCGCGCCGGCCAGTTCCTGTCCGGCGCGCGGGTGAACGCGAAGGTCGTCAAGCTGAACGATCAGCACGCCTTCCTGGCGCTGGAGCCGGACAGCGAGTTCGCCGTCGGCGACGTCGTCGAGTTCGGCATTTCGCACCCCTGCACCTGCCTCGACCGCTACCGCGTCATCTTCGGCCTCGACGAGGCCGGGCATGTCCGCCATGCCTTCCCGACCTATTTCGGCTGACCGGATCCGCGGCGGCCCGGCAAAACGAAACTGAAAGGATGCGATATGATCAAGTATTTCCAGTCCGGCTCGCGCATGTCGCAGGCGGTCGTCTATGGCGGCCTCGTGCACATAGCCGGGCAGGTGCCCGACAACCGCAAGGCCGGCATCGAAGCCCAGACCAGCGACGTGCTGGCCAAGATCGACGCGCTTCTCGCCGAGGCCGGCACCAGCAAGTCGAAGCTGGTGGCCGTCAATATCTTCCTGCCGCAGATCGGCGATTTCGATGCCATGAACAGCATCTACGATGCCTGGGTCGATCCCGAGCGCCTGCCTGCACGCGCTTGCGTCGAAGCACGTCTTGCCGATCCTGACCTGCGCATCGAAGTCACCGCGGTGGCGGCGGTCTGAACCATGCATACCGGCCTCGCCCACACGCTCGACTTCGACCGCGATGGTAAGATATCGGGCCATCTCAGCATTCCGTTCTCGATCGACCGCTCGCCCTATTACCAGGTCAAGGTTCCGATCTGCCTCATCCGCAACGGCGACGGCCCGTCGCTGCTTCTGATGGCCGGCAATCACGGTGACGAATATGAGGGCGAGCTGTCGCTGGCCAGGCTGATACGCCGGCTCGATCTGACGCAGATCAAAGGCCGCGTCACCATCCTGCCGATGGCCAACGTGCCGGCGGTAATGGCCGCCAAACGCTGCTCGCCGCTCGACGGCGGCAATCTCAACCGGGCGTTTCCTGGCGACCCGTCTGGCACGCCGACAAGCCGGCTGGCGCATTTCCTGGAGAGCGAACTCTTCCCGCGCCATGACGTCGTCTTCGACATCCATTCGGGCGGCACCTCGATGGAACATTTGCCGACCGCCCTTGTCGAGCGCAACACCGATCCCGGCCGCCATAGTCGCGGGGTGGAACTGATGCGCACGCTCGGCATGCCGTACGGCTTCGTCGCCGACAATGGTGAGGCTTCGCCGACCTCCATGGGCGCGGCACGGCGTGCCGGCGCCATCGGCGTCAGCGGCGAATTTGGCGGCGGCGGCACCGCCACGGTCGATACGATGGCGATCACGGCTCGTGCGCTCGACGGTCTGATGATGGCGCTGGGTGTGATCGACGCGCCGGTTCTGGGCGCGGACGAAAAGCCTTCGGCGCCGACGCGGCTGCTTTCGCTGTCGCGGCACAGTCAGGGCATCTACGCCACACGCCGAGGCTGGTTCGAACCTGCAGTCAGGCTGGGCGACAGCGTGACTTCAGGGCAGTTGGCCGGCTGGTATCACGACCTCGAACGGCTTGAACTCACCGAGGAAGCCCTGCATTTCGCCGAAGCCGGCATCGTGCTGTCGCGCCGGCTGCACACGATGTGTGAGGCGGGTGACTGCCTCATGCAGGTCGCCGAGCCGGTCGACGGCTGACAACGAAGCCATTTCCGGCCATGTGCCGCCATTCGGGATTGAGGATAGTCCATGCAACAGCTGTCCATGTGGACCTACCCCTGGGACGTTCAAGACCTGGGCCTGGAGACGGTCGAGCGCGATCTTGTCGAGCGTGCCGGGCTCAGCATGATCAGCCTCGCGACCTCGTATCATGCCGGCCGCTTCCTGCAGCCGCGCAGCCCGCGCCGCAAGGCCTACTTTCCCGAGGACGGCACGATCTATTTCCAGCCGACGCCGTCGCGCTGGGACGGCCTTGCCATTCAGCCGAAGGTGGCGGACGTAATCACCGAAGGCGGCGACGTGCTTGGCGATCTGGTTCGCAGACGCGATGCCGGCGGGCTCGGCGTTTCCTGTTGGACCGTCTGCCTGCACAACACCCGCCTCGGCATGCTGCATCCCCAGGCCGTCACCCACAACGCCTTCGGCGATGCCAACTACTACAATCTCTGTCCATCGCATCCGGATGCGCGCGCCTATGTCCGTGCGCTGGTCGCCGACATCTCGCACAGCTACAGGCCGGACCGGATCGAGCTCGAGAGCCCGTCCTTCATGGGCTTCGCCCACGAATATCATCACGAGAAGGACGGTGTCGGGCTGACGCCGGAAGACGATTTTCTGCTGTCCCTGTGCTTCTGCCCGTCCTGTCTGGCCCGTGCCGCCGGCGCGGGAATAGATGGCGAGCCCGCGCGCAAACTGGTCAGGCAATGGATCACCGAGACCTGCGAGCGCGCTGTGCCGCAACGGCGGTTTCCGGATTTTCCGGCTAGCGGCCTCGAGACATTCCGGCCCTGGCCGGAACTTCACGCCTATCTCACCTGGCGGTTCGAGCCGGTGACCAGCCTGGTCGCGGAATTGCGCGAAGTTGCTGACCCCAGGACGGCCGTCGTCATCATCGATCTCAAGGAGGGTTGGCTCGGCGGCTGCGATCTGGCCGCGCTCGGCAATGTCTGCGACGGGGCGATCCTGTGCGCCTACGACATGCAGCCCGCCGATGTCGCGAGCTTGATGGCGGCGGGTCGGGCAGCACTTGGCGCGGAAAAATTCCTCGGCACCGGCTATCGGCTGTTCTACCCGGAAATGGCAGGCCCCGACATCCTTGCGGCCAAGGTGAAGCCAGCGCTGGCGTCCGATGTCGATGGCATCAATTTCTACAATTACGGCCTCATTCCCGCCGCGCGGCTCGACTGGATCGGTGCTGCCCGGCGACCTTGAGCCGATCGCCGATGCTTCTCGCTATCCAATCGGTTCTTCGAGTAGAACGTTGTTCGAAGGAGCACCCAATGTCGACTGAGACGAACACCCGCATCGTGCTGGCGGCACGGCCGCAAGGCCGGCCGAAGCCGAGCGATTTCCGCATCGAGTCCGTGGCGATCGCCGAGCCGGGCGAGGGCGAGCTGCTGCTGCAGATCCTCTATCTGTCACTGGATCCCTATATGCGCGGCCGCATGAACGCCGCCAGATCCTATGCCAAGCCGGTCGAGATCGACGGCGTGATGGAAGGCGGCACCGTCGCGCGCGTCGTCAGATCCCGTCATGCCGATTTCGCTGAAGGCGATATCGTGCTGTCCCACTCGGGATGGCACGGTTTTGCCCTGTCGGACGGTGTCGGGCTGCGCAAGCTCGATCCCGCGGCGGCGCCAATTACGACCGCGCTTGGCGTGCTCGGCATGCCGGGCTTCACCGCCTATGCGGGCCTGCTCACGATCGGTCAGCCAAAGGCTGGCGAGACTGTAGTCGTTGCGGCGGCCAGCGGCGCGGTCGGCTCGGCCGTCGGCCAGATCGCGCGCATCAATGGCGCACGCGCCGTTGGCGTCGCCGGCGGTGCCGACAAATGCGCCTTCGTGCGCCACGAGCTCGGCTTCGATGCGGTCGTCGATCACCGGGCCGAGAATTTCGCCGAGCAGTTGAAGGCGGCCTGTCCTGATGGCATCGACGTCTATTTCGAAAATGTCGGCGGTCCTGTCTGGGATGCGGTGTTTCCCCTGCTGAACGAGTTCGCGCGTGTGCCGGTCTGCGGCTTGATCGCGCAATACAACACCATCGCCGCTTCCGGCACCGACCGGCTGCCGACGCTGATGCAGCAGGTGCTCCACCGCAGCCTGACGATCAGGGGTTTCATCCAGCGCGAATTTGTCGACCAGCGTCCGGCCTTCTATCGCCAAATGGCCGGATGGATCGCGTCCGGGCAGGTCCGCTACAGGGAAGATATCGTGGATGGCCTGGAGAATGCGCCAGAGGCTTTCCTTGGCCTTCTCGACGGCAAGAACTTCGGCAAGCTCATCGTGCGGGTCGCGCTATAATTGTGTTGGGCGAAAGTCAGTCGGGTTGGCGGTCCGCCGCCGGACGGCGCCCGTCGATCCACAGGGCAAGCAATGTGCATGCAGCACCCGACAGCAGATAGGCGCCGGCGGCGATGAGGCCGAAATTGCCGGCCAGCAGCAGTGCAGCCAGCGGCGCGAAGCCGGCACCGAACATCCAGGCCAGATCCGAGGTGATCGCCGAGCCGGTATAGCGATGCTGCCGGGAAAAGCTCGAGGCGACGACGCCCGACGATTGCCCGAAGCTCAGCCCCAGCAGGATGAAGCCCAGCACCATGAACAGCGCTTCGCCGACGGTTCCGCCATCCAGAAGCTGCGGGGCAAAGCCGCTGAACGTGGCGATGGCGATCGCCGAACCGCCGAGCAGCGCGCGGCGTCCGACGCGATCGGCCAGCGGGCCCGATGCGACGATGGCCGCAATGCCGAACAGCGCGCTCACCGCCTCGATTGCCAGGAAGCGTGCCGGCCCCTCATTGGTGAACAGGAACACCCAGGACAGCGGAAACACCGTCACCATATGGAACAAGGCAAAACTCGCCAACGGCGCGAAGGCACCGACGACAACGTTTTGGCCCTCGGCCCTTATCGTGTCCCTTATGCGCGTCGGCTGCAGGTCACCGCTCTCGTACAGTTTCGAGAATTCGGGCGTGACGACAATGCGCAGCCTGGCGAACAGCGCCACGACATTGATGGCGAAGGCGACGAAGAAGGGATAGCGCCAACCCCAGGCGAGGAAGTCGTCGGCCGACAGATTGGCGACGAAGAAGGCGAAGAGCGCACTGGCCACGATGAGGCCGATCGGCGCGCCCAGCTGCGGGATCATGGCATAGAAGCCGCGCCGATTCTCAGGCGCGTTCAGCGCCAGCAGCGAAGGCAGTCCGTCCCATGTGCCGCCGAGCGCCAGCCCCTGTCCGATGCGGGCAAGCGCCAACAGCCAGATCGCAACCGCACCGATGTCGCCATAGGCCGGCAGAAACGCGATGGCGACGGTCGACGTGCCGAGCAGGAACAGCGCGATGGTCAGTTTCGCGCCGCGGCCATAGGCGCGATCGATGGCCATGAACAGCACGGAGCCGAACGGGCGCGCGACGAAGGCGAGCGCGAAGATCGAGAAGGAATACAGCGTTCCGGCGAGCGGATCGTGCGTCGGAAATATGAGCTTGGGGAACACGATGACGGACGCGATCGCGTAGACGAAGAAGTCGAAGAATTCCGACGTCCTCCCAACGATCACGCCGACCGCTATATCGCCCGCGCTGACCTGGCCATGATGCGAGCCGATCAGCTCGCTGTTCGTTTCGGCAGTCTGAGCCATTTTATCCGTCGCCACCGCGAATGAAGTGTCCGGAATCCAATTCTAGGGATTCCATTGTGCACTGCACACTGCGCCAAAGCCATGCCGGCTGGGCATTGGACAAATTGTCCAATGTTGCCGCGCCGCCGCGAGCAGTAGCCCTTGATCGATACCGCACTGCAACATGAAGGTTGCCGCGGTCCATCGAGGGCAGCGTTTGATGAAACGATTTGGAGCCTTGCTTCTGTTTCCCCTGGCCGGGCTGTTGAGCGGCTGCGATCTGGTCGTGCTCGCGCCCGCCGGCGATGTCGCGGCCCAGCAGCGCGACCTGCTCGTGGTCTCGACTTTGCTGATGCTGATCATCATCGTGCCGGTCATGGCGCTGACTGTCTTTTTCGCCTGGCGCTACCGGCAATCCAACGCCTCGGCGACCTATGCGCCGGACTGGGATCATTCGACGAAACTCGAACTGGTGATCTGGGCAGCGCCTCTGCTGATCATCATATGCCTTGGCGCCTTGACCTGGCTCGGCACACACCTGCTCGACCCCTACCGCCGGATCGACCGCATCGAGCCCGGCCAGCCGGTCACAGAGCTGCATAAGCCGCTGCGGGTCGAAGTCGTGGCGCTCGACTGGAAATGGCTCTTCATCTATCCGGACTATGGCATCGCCTCCGTCAACGAACTGGCGGCGCCGGTCAACCAGCCGATCGATTTCCGCATCACCTCCTCGGCGGTGATGAATTCCTTCTACATTCCAGCCCTTGCCGGGCAGATCTATGCGATGCCGGCGATGGAGACGAAGCTGCACGCCGTCATCAATCGGCCGGGCACCTATAGCGGCTTTTCGGCCAATTACAGCGGCGCCGGTTTTTCCGGCATGCGCTTCGCTTTCCACGGCCTGTCCGAGCAGGCCTTCGACCAGTGGGTGGCGCAGACCAGGACCGCATCGGCGACGCTCAGCCGCGAGACCTATCTCGACCTTGAAAAGCCGAGCGAGAACGAGCCGGTCCGCCACTATGCCTCCGTCGATCCCGACCTCTATGGAGCCATCCTCAATCTGTGCGTCGAGCGCGGCAAGATGTGCATGAACGAGATGATGTCGATCGACGCCAAGGGCGGCCTCGGTCTGGCGGGTGTGCGCAACACGCTGCCGTTGCAATACGACAAGCTCGCCCGCCGCGGCGCGGTGTTCGGCAACGAACCGTCCTATGTCGCCAGCATCTGCACGGCGGAGGAGGCGGCTGCGGCGGCGCGCGCGGCCAGCGATGCCACGCCGACGGATTGGCCGGCCAGGAATCTTTCCCCGCTGCGCGGGGCGGGGCTGCTGAGGCCCGGGACCGAGAGCCGTCGCGCCGAGGCGGATACGCCGTCGCTCGGCCTGCTGCGGCGCGAATTGTGAGAGACAGCCGATGCCCGATACGCTGACCAAATTCATTTTCGGCCGTCTCACCTGGGACTCACTGCCTCTGCATGAGCCGATCGTCGTGGCCACCTTCGCCGCGGTGGCGCTCGGCGGCATCGCCCTTCTCGGCGTGATCACCTATTTCAAGCTGTGGACCTATCTCTGGCGCGAGTGGTTCACCAGCGTCGACCACAAGAAGATCGGCATCATGTACATGGTGCTCGGCCTGGTCATGCTGCTGCGCGGCTTCTCCGACGCCATCATGATGCGCCTGCAGCAGGCCATCGCCTTCAACGGTTCCGAGGGCTACCTGAATTCGCATCACTATGACCAGATCTTCACGGCGCACGGCGTGATCATGATCTTCTTCGTGGCGATGCCCTTCGTCACCGGGCTGATGAACTTCGTCGTGCCGCTGCAGATCGGCGCGCGCGACGTCTCCTTCCCCTTCCTCAACAATTTCAGCTTCTGGATGACGGTCGGCGGCGCCATCCTGGTCATGGCGTCGCTGTTCGTCGGTGAATTCGCCCGCACCGGTTGGCTCGCCTATCCGCCGCTCTCCGGCATCGGCTACAGTCCCGACGTCGGCGTCGACTATTACATCTGGGCGCTGCAGGTGGCGGGCGTTGGCACAACGCTGTCCGGCATCAACCTGATCTGCACGATCATCAAGATGCGCGCGCCCGGCATGACGATGATGCGCATGCCTGTCTTCACCTGGACGTCGCTCTGCACCAACGTGCTGATCGTGGCGTCCTTCCCGGTGCTGACGGCGGTGCTCTCGCTGCTGGCGCTCGACCGCTATGTCGGCACCAACTTCTTCACCAACGACTTCGGCGGCAACCCGATGATGTATGTGAACCTCATCTGGATATGGGGTCACCCGGAAGTCTACATCCTCATCCTGCCGCTGTTCGGCGTCTTTTCCGAAGTCACCTCGACCTTCTCCGGCAAGCGCCTGTTCGGCTACACCTCGATGGTCTACGCCACGGTGGTCATCACCATCCTGTCCTACCTCGTCTGGCTGCACCACTTCTTCACCATGGGCTCCGGCGCCAGCGTCAATTCCTTCTTCGGCATCACCACGATGATCATCTCGATCCCGACCGGAGCGAAGATCTTCAACTGGCTGTTCACAATGTATCGCGGCCGCATCCGCTTCGAACTGCCGATGATGTGGACGATGGCCTTCATGCTCACCTTCACCGTCGGCGGCATGACCGGCGTGCTGCTTGCCGTGCCGCCTGCGGACTTCGTGCTGCACAACAGCCTGTTCCTGATCGCGCATTTCCACAACGTCATCATCGGCGGCGTGCTGTTCGGCCTGTTCGCCGGCATCGCCTACTGGTGGCCCAAGGCCTTCGGATTCAAGCTCGATCCGTTCTGGGGCAAGGTGTCGTTCTGGTGCTGGGTGGTCGGCTTCTGGTTCGCCTTCATGCCGCTCTATGTCCTCGGCCTGATGGGCGTGACGCGCCGCATGCGCGTCTTCGACGACCCTTCACTGCAGATATGGTTCATCATCGCCGCCTTCGGCGCGGTGCTGATCGCCTTCGGCATCGCCGCCTTCCTGATCCAGATATTCGTCTCCATCCGCAGGCGCGAGGCTCTGACCGATCCGACCGGCGATCCGTGGGATGGCCGCACGCTCGAATGGTCGACGTCCTCGCCGCCGCCCGCCTACAACTTCGCCTTCACGCCCGTCGTGCGCGACAACGACGCCTGGTGGGACATGAAGAAGGCCGGCTACGTCAGGCCGCTCTTCGGCTTCAAGCCGATCCACATGCCAAGCAACACCGGCACAGGCGTCATCCTGGCCGCCTTCAGCGTGGCGCTCGGCTTCGGCCTGATCTGGTACATCTGGTGGCTGGCGGCGCTGAGCTTCGTCTGCCTCATCGCCACCGCGATCGGCCACACCTTCAACTATATCAGAGACTTCCACATTCCGGCTGCCGAGGTCACGCAGACGGAGGAGGCGAGGACGACGCTCCTCGCCGCCCAGGGCTAGGGTTTCAGCATGGCTTCGATAGCAACCACGGCCGGCACTGAACCGGTGTTTCACCTGGAAGAAGAGCATGCGCATGCCGAAGGCAGCAGCACCATGCTTGGCTTCTGGCTCTATCTGATGAGCGACTGCCTGATCTTCGCCATGCTGTTCGCGGCCTATGGCGTGCTGGGCGGCAACTACGCGGCGGGGCCGGCTCCGAAGGACCTGTTCGACCTCGATCTGGTGGCGGTCAACACCGCCATGCTGCTCTTCTCCTCGATCACCTACGGCTTTGCCATGCTGACCATGGACAAGGGCCGCGTCGCAGCGACCCAAACCTGGCTTGCCGTGACCGGCCTGTTCGGCCTCGCCTTCCTGTCGATTGAACTCTACGAATTTTCGCACATGATCCATGAAGGCGCGACACCGCAGCGCAGCGCTTTCCTGTCGTCCTTCTTCACCCTGGTCGGCACGCATGGCCTGCATGTCACCTTCGGCATCGTCTGGCTGGTGACGCTGATGACGCAGGTCGCAAGGTTCGGCCTCACCGAGCCCAACCGCCGCCGGCTGATGTGCCTCAGCATGTTCTGGCATTTCCTCGACGTCGTCTGGATCGGCGTCTTCACCTTCGTCTATCTGATGGGGATGTTGCGATGAGCGCTCATGATCACGCTGCCGATCACAGCCATGCGCATGGCGGAGCCCCGCACGGATCGTTCCGGGGCTATCTGATCGGCTTCGTCCTGTCGGCGATTCTGACCGCCATCCCGTTCTGGCTGGTCATGAGCGGCATCATCGACAACAAGCAGGCCACGGCCATCGTCATCATGGCCTTTGCCGTGGTCCAGATCGTCGTCCACATGGTATTCTTCCTGCATATGAACACCGCCTCGGAGGGCGGATGGTCGATGCTCGCCCTGATCTTCACACTGATCCTGGTCGTCATCGTGCTGACCGGTTCGCTCTGGGTGATGTACCATCTCAACGCCAACATGATGCCGAGACTGCACGACATGCGCGAGATGCCATGAGCCCGGCGCCGGGCGCGGAGGGGACCACTGTCGAGGCGCGGATCGGGCAGGCTGGCATCAGCTTGCGTGCTGAGCCACGAAAGGACGCCGGCAGATCGCCCGCGTCGCGGCGTTTCCTCGCACTGCTCGGGCTCCTCGGTGTGCTGGTGTTTCTCGGGCTCGGCATCTGGCAGCTGGAAAGGCGCGTCTGGAAACTCGACCTGATCGCCCGCGTCGACCAGCGCATCCACGCTCCGGTTGCCGATGCGCCCGGCCCAGTGAACTGGAACGGCATGACCTCAGCCGGCTACGAGTACACCCATGTGCGATTGGCCGGTCGATTTCTGGATGGCGAGAACACGCTGGTGCAGGCGGTGACGGAGCTTGGCGGCGGCTATTGGGTGCTGACGCCAATGCGAACCGACCGTGGCTTCGTTGTGCTGGTCAACCGCGGCTTCGTTCCCCAGGAGCGTAAGGCCGAGTTCGAACAAGAGAGCGGCGGCTTCGCTTCGTCGACCGTCATCGATGGGCTGTTGCGTATGAGCGAACCCGGCGGCGGCTTCCTGCGCAACAACGATGCCCCGGGCAATCGCTGGTATTCGCGGGACGTCGCGGCAATCGCCACCACGCGCGGCCTGACGGATGTCGCCCCCTATTTCGTCGATGCGGAGGCATCCGGCGGCTGGCCGCGCGGCGGCCTGACCGTCGTGGCTTTCCGCAACAGCCACCTCGTCTATGCTTTGACCTGGTTCACGCTCGCTGCGATGCTCACTGCTGCCCTGGCCGCGCCGATCATCGGCCGCCGCTGGCGGCGAGGACCGCCAAGATGAGCGCCCCGACGCAAACGCTTCGCAACGACAAATCCTTCGCGGTATCCCTTGCGGGCAACGGCGGCACGGTCTCGGATCCCGACGCGGCGAACAGGAAAAACCTGCTCCTGCTCATCCAGCTGCGTTGGCTGGCAGTGGCCGGTCAGGTGCTCACCATTCTGGCGACGGAATACTGGTTCGACATCCCGCTGCCGCTGGCGGAGATGGCCGGCGTGGTGGTTTTCCTGGTCGGTCTGAACATCTTCAGTCTGCTCGCTTCGCGCGGCCAGCGCCCGATCAGCAACGTTCAGCTCTTCGTCGCGCTCATCTTCGACATGGCGGCGCTGACGACCCAGCTTTACCTGAGCGGCGGTGCCTCGAACCCGTTCGTGTCGCTCTACCTCCTACAGATCACGCTTGGCGCCCCGCTGCTGACACCCTGGTCCACCTGGAGCCTGGTGGCGGCCGCTTCCGCCTGCTTCGTTTTCCTCACCTTTCAGTTCCAGCCGATCGCCATCCCGCATCATGGCGGCAGCGACCTGTTGGCCTTGCATATCAGGGGCATGTTCATCTGCTTCGTGCTGGCGGCGGGCCTGATCGTGATTTTCATGACGCGCATCAACCGCAATCTGCGCGAGCGCGACGCCTATCTCGCCGATCTGCGCCAGCACTCGGCCGAGGAGGACCACATCGTGCGCATGGGCCTGTTGGCCTCGGGTGCCGCGCATGAACTGGGCACGCCGCTTTCGACCATCTCCGTCATCCTCTCCGATTGGCGCCAGACGCGCAGCGTCACCCGCAATCGCGAGCTGGCCGGGGACGTGGCCGAAATGCAGGCGCAGATCGAGCGCTGCAAAAGCATCGTGTCGGGCATCCTCATGTCTTCGGGGCAGGCGCGGGGCGAAGGCACGATCCGCACCAGCATCCGCCATTTCATCGACGATCTTGTCCAGGAGTGGCGCGGCAGCCGCCAGCCGCTCAATCTGGAGTACAGTAACGATTTCGAACCCGACGAGCAGATCGTCTCCGACACGGCGCTGAAGCAGGTCATCTTCAACGTGTTCGACAACGCCCAGGAAGCATCGCCCGATTGGGTCGGCGTCACTGCCGAGCGGCAAGGCGAGAAACTGGTGATTGCCGTGCGCGACCGCGGGCCTGGTTTTGACGAGACTATTCTGGCCGCGCTCGGCCAGCCCTATATGTCGAGCAAGGGGCGGCCGGGCGGTGGCCTTGGCCTTTTCCTCGTGGTGAACGTGGTTCGAAAGCTGGGAGGCGACTTTTCGGCGCGTAACATGGAGCAGGGGGCCTGTGTTACGCTCTCGCTGCCGCTGGCGGCGCTGACCGATGGAGATGATCATGAGGCCTGATCGATCCCTGTTTATCGTCGAGGACGACGCCACCTTCGCGAAGACGCTGAAACGCTCCTTCGAAAAACGCGACTACGACGTCGTCGTCTGTCCCGGCAGGGAAGAGTTGGCTCGCGCGCTCGAAACAGCGGTTCCGGCATACGCCGTCGTCGATCTCAAGCTTGGCGCCGGCGGCTCCGGGCTGGAATGCGTCAAGCTCTTGAGCGCCCGCGATGCGTCGATGAGGATCGTCGTGCTGACCGGCTTTGCCAGCATCGCGACGGCGGTCGAGGCGATCAAGCTTGGCGCATGCCATTACCTGGCGAAGCCCGCCAACACCGATGACATCGAAGCCGCCTTTGGTCGGGCCGAGGGCGATGTTTCAGTTTCCGTCAGCAATCGTCCCACCTCGATCAAGAACCTCGAATGGGAGCGCATCCACGAGACGCTCGTCGAGACCGGCTTCAATATCTCCGAAACGGCGCGCCGGCTTGGCCTGCACCGGCGCACTTTGGCCCGCAAGCTCGAGAAACGCGTGGTGAGATAGCGGGAGCGCTGCGCCCACGATCGGGCTGAAACCGATTTGGTCCACGGCGAATTCGAGCGGGAGCATTCGAAGCTTTCCTGCGTGGCCCGGAATGCCTATCTGTGTGGACAGACACCGGAACAGGCAACGGATTTGGCGCAACGATCGGGCAGTGCTGATCTTCCACTTCACGGCGGACGTGTGCCGAAATGGCTGGGCGACCGCATGACGCGCCTTGGCGCCGTCATGTGCGAGGCGATCATCCATCATTATGGCCGCACCGAGTTGCTGCGGCGGCTGGCGCATCCGTTCTGGTTCCAGTCCTTCGGCGCCGTCATGGGCATGGACTGGCACTCGTCCGGCATCACGACGAGCGTCGTCGGCGCCTTGAAACGCGGCCTCACGCCGCTGTCGGGCGAACTCGGCATTCATGTCTGCGGCGGCCGTGGCGCGCACTCGCGCAAAACCCCGCATGAGCTGGCCGCCATCGGCGAGCGCATCGGCTTCGACGGCGCGCGCCTGGCAACCGCCAGCCGGCTCGTCGCCAAGGTCGACAGTGCCGCGGTTCAGGATGGCTTCGACCTCTATCTGCACGGCTTCATCGTCACCGATGACGGCGACTGGGTGGTGGTGCAGCAAGGCATGAACGGCGACAGCAAGGTGGCACGCCGCTACCATTGGCTGTCCGAAGGTCTGAAGAGTTTCGTCGATCAGCCGCACGCCGCCATCGAGGGCGCCAACCAGGGCGAGATCGTCAACCTGACCGACCGCCGCGCCGAGGCCTCGCGCCAGGGACAACTGGACCTGCTGCAGGACCTTGGCCCGGACCGCATCCTGCGGGAATTCGCTGCTTTGCATCCCAATACCGCTTCGGCTCCGGGGCAACCGCTGCTGCCGCATCTGGTCATGCCGGCGCACCATGATGTTCGCGAAAGCGATGTCGTCATGCGCCGCCTGCATGGAAACATGGCGGCGGCCGCCGAGTGTGGCCCGGCGGACTTTTCCGAGCTTCTGCTGGTTCCCGGCGTGGGCGCGCGCACCGTGCGCGCATTGGCCCTCGTCGCCGAAGTCGTCCACGGCGCGCCGTGCCGTTTTTCCGATCCCGGCCGTTTCTCGCTCGCCCATGGCGGCAAGGACAGGCACCCTTTCCCTGTTCCGCTCAAGGTCTATGACGAGACGATCGGCGTGCTGAAGTCCGCCGTGCAGAAAGCCAGACTTGGCCGTGAAGAGGAAATCGGCGCGCTGCGGCGGCTCGACGATCAGTCGCGGCAAGTCGAGCGATACGTCACCGGCCCCAGCCTGAAGGAAATCGTCGCCGGCGAATTCGACCAGTCGCATCTGCTTGGCGGCCGCAGTGTCTTTGGCTGGGAACCGGAGCCGGACAAGGCGCCAGCGGAGCTGAACAAGAAGACATGACAGGCCGCCGGAGTCATCGGCGGCTTGTCTGTGGGTCGCGCCGGCCTGCCGGGCGAAGCGAAAATTGTACGGGGTGAACGACTCCGCGGACCAACCTTTACGATTCTATTTTACGCCAATCCCGGCGGTCAGCCCGCCATCGATCTTGTAATCGGCGCCGGTGCAGAAGCCGGCCTTGGACGAGCACAGGAAAGCGATGAGCTCCGCCACTTCCTCCGGCTCGCCGATGCGGCCAAGCGGATGGGCGGCGCCGAAGCGCCGGTAGGCCTCCTCGACATCGGCATCGCTGCCATTGTCGCCGCGCGCGGCCTTCTCCAGGATCGGCGTACGGATCGAGCCTGGGCTGACCGAATTCACCCTTATGCCGGCCGACGCGTAGTCGAGCGCCAGCGAGCGGGTCAGCGTATGGATGGCGCCCTTGGTCGTCGCATAGGCGGCGACGTTCTGCTGGCAGGCGAAGCCTTGCACCGAAGCGACATTGACGATGGCACCGCCGCCGCGCTTGATCATTTCCGGGATACCGAAATGCGCGGTCAGGTAGATCGATCCGACATTGACCGTCATCGCCCGGTTCCAGGTCTCCCAGTCGGTCGTCGTCGCGGTTCCGTAGGGATGGACGGCGGCGGAATTGACGATGACGTCGATGCCGCCGAATTTCGCGACGCCGGCCGCGACCGCGTCACGCACCTGGTCGGAAACGGAGACGTCAACCGTTTGCACCAGCGCGTCCGCTCCGGCCTTGGCAAGGCTCTCCTGCATGGCGGCATTGGCGGCCCGGTCGATGCCGCAGGCGATGATCGCCGCACCCCCCTGCGCCAGCCGTCTTGCGGTGGCGAGCGCGATGCCGGTCGTCCCCGTCACCAATGCCACCTTGCCGTCGAAATCCTTCATCGCGGAAGCTCCTTCATGCGCTATCGAAAAACCTGGTTCCGAGTTTGACACTCATCGTCGTCAAACAATAGGTTGCCGGTCTCTCGCAAGAAGGAAAAGTGGCAATGGAACAGTGCTGGCGCTGGTATGGTCCGGATGATCCGGTGACGCTTGAACATGTCAAGCAGGCTGGCGCCACCGGCGTGGTTTCGGCGCTTCACCACATCTATGATGGCAGGGCCTGGCCCGAAGCCGATGTGCTCGAACGCAAGCGGATCATCGAGGCCGCCGGCCTGACATGGTCGGTGGTCGAAAGCATTCCGGTCCACAATTCCTTCAAGATCGGCGCGCCCGAACGCGAGCGCTATGCCGGCTACTATCGCGACAGCATCCGCACGCTCGCCAAGGTCGGCATCAGGACAGTCTGCTACAATTTCATGCCGGTGGTGGATTGGACCCGCACCGACCTCATGTATCGTCTGCCGACAACCGGCTACGCCTTGCGTTTCGATGCCATCGACTTTGCCGCCTATGATCTTTTTGTGCTGCAACGCGAGAACGGCGCCGCCAGCTATACCCCGGCGCGGATCGCCGAGGCCGAGACGCGGCTGAAGGCGCTGACAGCAGAGCAGATCGATCTGATCGAGCGCAACCTCATCGCCGGCCTGCCGGCAACCGAGCGCAAGTATGACCGCGACAGTTTCCGCGAGGCTTTGGCCGAGTATGATGGGATCGGGCCGAAGGAATTGCGCGACAACCTTGCCTGGTTCCTGCGCGAGATCATCCCGGTGGCGGAAGAGGAAGGGGTGCGCATGTGCATCCATCCCGACGACCCGCCCTTTTCACTCTATGGCCTGCCGCGCGTCGTTTCGACCGCGCAGGATGCGCGTTTCATCCTCGACGCCGTCGACAGTCCGGCCAATGGTCTGACCTTCTGCACCGGCTCCTACGGCACCCGCGCCGACAACGACATTGTCGCCATGGTCAAGGAATTCGCCGACCGCATCCATTTCGTCCATCTGCGCAACATCACCATCGAGGAGGACGGCTCGTTCTACGAAGCCGAGCATCTCGAGGGCGGCACCGACATGGCGCATGTCATCCTCGCTCTGATGCAGGAGGAGGCACGCCGCCGCAAAGATGGCCGTGCCGACTGGCGCATTCCGATGCGGCCGGATCATGGCCACCTGCTCGCCGACGATATCGGCAAGAAGAAGATCAATCCCGGCTACTCGCTGATCGGCCGGCTGAAAGGCCTCGCCGAACTGCGCGGCATCATGCGCGCCGTGGAGAAGTTCGGGTTGGCCTGACGAGCCAGGCACCTCAATGCAGGTGCCTGAGCTTGTCGGGATTGCGCACGACATAGATGGCCGCGATCTTCCCATCCTCGATGTCGAGTGCGGTGGTCTGGAGTTCGCCATCGGCTTCCAGGGTGACGAACCCCGGCAAGCCGTTGATGAAACCGACGCGAACAAGTTTCGAAGCATGCATGCGCAACCAGGCCGCAACACGTTCGTACTGCGCCATCACGGCATCGAAACCCAGGGCCGGCTCGGTGGCCGCCGGACGCTTGCCGCCACCATCGGCATGGGCGATGACATCGGCTGTTAACATGGCGCCGAGCGCCTTCATGTCACCGCTGCGCGAGGCCGTGAAGAAGGCTTCGGCAAGCTCGAAGCCGTGTTGCCTCTCCACTGCAAAGCGAGGCCGCGCCTCGCGGACGTGGCCGCGCGCCCGAGCCGCCAGCTGGCGGCAGGCCGCCGGGTCGCGATCGACGGCGGCCGAAACCTCGTCAAATCCCAGGCCGAACACATCGTGCAGCAGAAAGGCCGCCCGTTCGAGCGGAGACAGGCGCTCCAGCGCCAGCATCAGCGGCAACGTAACGTCTTCTACTTCATCCTCTTCCACCACGGGATCGGGAAGCCAGGGGCCGACATAGGTCTCGCGTTTGTGCCGCGCGGATTTGGGCTGGTCGAGGCACAGCCGCGTCACCGTGCGGCGCAGGAAGGCTTCGGGCTCGCGCACCGCGCTGCGGTCGGCCTTCATCCAGCGGATGAAGGCCTCCTGCACGGCATCCTCGGCGTCCGACACCGAGCCGAGCATGCGATAGGCGACGCGCATGAGCTTGGGGCGCAGCGGGCCGAAGCCCGCTGCCGCGTCGTCGTCCGCCGTGCTCGTCATCAGGCTGCGGCCACCCGAGCGGCCCTCACGGCCGCCGGATCGGCATACAGGCCGAAACCGACTGCGATGCGGTTCCAGGCGTTGATGATGTTGATCGTCAAGGTGAGCTTGATCTGCTCCTCCTCCGTGAAATGCGCCTTCAGCTCTTCGTAGGCGCTCGCATGGCCAGCACCTTCCGACAGACGGGTCAAGGCCTCTGTCCAGTTGAGTGCCGCGCGTTCGCGGTCGCTGTAGCAAGGCGCCTCGCGCCAGGCCGGCAAAAGGTAGATGCGCTGCTCGGTCTCACCGTTCTCGCGCGCCTCGGTGGCATGGAGATTGATGCAGTTGGCGCAGCCATTGATCTGCGAGGCACGCAGCTTCACCAGTTCGGTGAGGCTGTGCTCGAGACTGGCGGCGGCGGAGAGCTCGATCGAGGAGCGCTGCCAGTTCCTCATCAGCGCAGGGGCGGCGGCGAAGAGGTCGATTTTTGCGGTCATGGTTGGCTTCCTTCTGTTGGTGCCGATCCCATGACGAGTGAGGAAGTGCTGGTGTGACATCCACGCCAGGTTTTTTGTTCTCCCGCCGTTCCCGTCAGTTGCTCCGGCATATGCTCGGCGTCGGCCAAGTCACCTTCGAGCGTTTGCCGCCGTTGATGCGCGCCAAGCGGCGGTCTGCCCTCTGGTCCAAGGCCTGCATAAACTTGCGCGGCGTCTAATATAAGAGCAGAATTGAAGGCGTTTGAGGGAGAACGGCTCATAAGCAAATCGGGAGGAAACCATGAACACCATGAGCCTCACCACGCTTGATCGCGGCAAGACGACAGTCGGCGCCGCAGCCATCGAAGCGCTTTCGGCACAATTGCGCGGCACACTGCTTCAGCCGGGAGACGCTGCCTACAACGAAGCCCGCACCATCTGGAATGCCACGGTCGACCGGCGGCCCGGGCTGATCGTGTGTTGCGTCGGCGCCTCCGACGTCATCCGTGCCGTGAATTTCGCCAGGGAAAACAGGCTTCTTGTCTCCGTGCGCGGCGGCGGCCATAACATTGCCGGCAGCGCCGTCTGCGATGGCGGTCTGATGATCGATCTGTCGCCGATGAAGTCGGTGCGGGTCGATCCCGCCGCACGGCGGGCATGGGTCGGACCTGGCGCTACGCTCGCCGATGTCGACCGCGAAACGCAGGCCTTTGGGCTGGCGGTGCCGACAGGCATCAATTCGACCACCGGCATATCAGGCCTGACCCTGGGCGGTGGCTTTGGCTGGATCACCCGCAAATTCGGCCTGACCATCGACAATCTTGTCTCCGCCGATGTGGTCACCGCCGACGGCAATTTACTGCGCGCCAGCCAGACGGAAAATCCAGACCTGTTCTGGGCGCTGCGTGGCGGCGGCGGCAATTTCGGCATTGTCACTGCATTCGAGTTTCAGCTCCACCAGATGGGTCCGCAGGTTCTGTCGGGGCTTGTCGTCCATCCTTTCGCCGATGCCGAGAAGGTGCTGGGGGAGTATCGCAAGGCGCTCGAAACGGCGCCCGACGAACTGACCTGCTGGGTGGTCATGCGGCAAGCGCCACCGCTGCCCTTCCTGCCGGCCGAGTGGCATGGCAAGGATGTTCTGGTGCTGGCCATGTGCTATTGCGGTGATCTCCAAGCAGGTGAAAAGGCTACGAAGAAGCTTCGCGCCATCGGCTCGCCGATTGCCGATGTCGTCGGCCCCAACCCGTTCACCAGCTGGCAGCAGGCATTCGACCCATTGCTCGTCCCCGGTGCCCGCAACTACTGGAAGAGCCATGACTTCACCGAGCTTTCCAACAGGGCAGCCGAGATCCTCACCGAAGCGATACGTGAGCTTCCTGGCCCGGAATGCGAGATATTCATCGGCCATGTCGGCGGTGCGGCGGGCCGTGTAGCACAGAACGCAACGGCGTTTCCACAACGCAGCTCGCACTTCGTCATGAATGTCCATGCCCGCTGGCGCGAACCCGCAATGGATAGGGCCTGCATCGGTTGGGCGCGCAGCCTCTATGAGGCGGCCAAACCCTATGCTGCAGGCACGGCCTATGTGAACTTCATGCCTGAGGACGAGGTCGACCGGGTCGAAGCGGCCTATGGCGGCAATTACCAGCGGCTTCTGGAGATCAAGCAGCGCTATGACCCGCTGAACCTGTTCCGCATGAACCAGAATTTGCGGCCGAGGCAAAGCCAGCGCGCCGCCTGAGCCGCCCGCGTGGCAGCGACAAAAAAATCCCGCGCCTCCGCCAGGGGCGCGGGATTCGGCCATGGGTCATTGCTCTTTCGCTGCTCAGCTCACAGGGCCGCCACCGCGTCAGGTGCTGATCCTGTTGCGCGCCACGCCCTCTTGGAAGCGCCGCCGCTGATCAATAGGTAGGTCATTGCCATTTATGCTTCGAAAGATTGGATCGATCCGCCGGCGCAAATTGATGGAGCGCGCGTTTCTCCCATCACCACATCATGAACGACGCCACATCCGTATCCGACACTTTGCCGGCACTCACGTCGGCGATGGCCTGGTCGACGATGGCGACGCCCTCGGCCACTTCGTCTTCGGTCAATGTCAGCGGCGGCATGAATTCGAGCACATTGGCCTTCAGCCCGACATAGGTGAAGGCAGCCCCCAGCTCATAGCCGCGATAGATGATCTTGGCCGTCTTCGTGGCAGGCACTGGCTCGCGTGTCGCGCGGTCCTTGACCAGGTCGACGCCGATCGCAAGCCCGCGCCCGCGCACATCGCCGATGATCTCGTGTTTTGAGGCAAGCCCCCGCAGCGCATCGGAAAAGAGTTTGCCGATCCGCGCGGAGCGTTCGACCAGGCCTTCGCTCGCGATCGTCTTCAGCACCGCGTTGCCGGCCGATGTCGCCACCGGATTGCCAGCGGTGGTCTGCAGGGCGAAGGCCGGCGCATGATCCATGATTTCCTTCGGCCCGACCACGGCCGACAGCGGCAGCCCGCCGCCGATGCCCTTGCCAAACACGACGAGGTCCGGCGTCAGCCCTTCGTGCTGGAAGCAGTGCATCATGCCGCTGCGGGCGAGCCCGACCTTGACCTCGTCGAGCACGATCTTGATGCCGTGCTTGCGGCAGCGCTCCTGCAACGCTTTGAGAAAACCAGGAGGCGGCACGATCAACCCGCCATCCGACATCAGCGGCTCGATGAACACGGCCGCGACCTGGTGCGGCGGGCAGGTGGTCTCGAACTGGTAGTCGAGCAGGGCAAGCACGTCCTCGCCGCTGAAGGTTGGCCGGAACGGATCGGGGTAGGGCAATAGCACCACGCCCGGCCGCGGCAGCGTATGCGTCATGGCGGTGTGGCCGCTGATGCCCATCGAGCCGGAAAGGTTGCCGTGATAGGAGCCGATGAAGGAGATGAAGCGCGACCGGCCGGTGGCCGCCTGCAGCACGCGCACCGCGCAATCATTGGCGTCCGACCCGGAATGGCCGAACCAGACGCGCCGTTCGCTTTCTCCAGGCGTGATCGCGAGCAATCGTTCGGCCAGCGAGACCGCAGGCTCGTTCGGATAGAGCAGCAGGCTGGCGCCCGCCATGCTGCGGACGGAGGCCTCGACCGCCTCGACGATGGCCGGATGACCGTAGCCGAGCACTGCCGGGCCGGCCGATCCCGACAGGTCGAGCAGCGAGCGGCCGCCTTCCTCGATCAATCGATTGCCCTTGCCCCCGACGACGCTGAGCGGCGAGAAGCGCAGCTTGCCGATCTGCGCAATGGTCGCGGCATCGCGCTCGCGCAGGCTGAGATTGCTCATGAGACCGTTTCCGTCTGTGCCGGCAACGCCGCCGCCAGCCGATCCGCCCATTCCTCGATGCCAGACCTTGTCGACAAAAGGTCCTGCCGGATCTCGACGAGGACGGCGGGGATGCCGCGATCGTCGCCATGAACGGGCACGGCGTAATCGGCGTCGCGGCTGATCACATAGGGCACGTTGGCCGCGACATTGAGTGCCGCGTCCGTGCGCAGGCCCGAAAGGATCGCTTCGGCGAGATCAGCCGCATGGGCATGCAGCACGCCCGCATGCCATGGCCTGGCAACACCGAGGAAGACCGGCGTGAAGGAGTGCATCGTCACGATCCGGGTCGGCCTGCCTTGGACCAGCCGGCGATCAAGATGTGCGGCCACCCGCTCATGGAATGGCGAAAACATGATTTCCGCGCGTCGGTCCCGTTCCGCCGTATGGATGCCGACATTGCCGGGAATGCCGGTGTCTTCCGACAGCACCGGAATGCTGCCGGGGGTGCCCAGTGGCCGGTTGAGGTCGATCAGCAGACGTGAGTAGCCGCTGAGGAAGGCCGGAGCATCGAGCCGTGTCGACAACAGGCGCGTCACCTCGGCGGCGCCGATATCCCAGGCGATATGGCGTTGCAGATGGCTGGCATCGAGCCCGAGCTGTCGATACTCAGTCGGCATGTGGTTGGACGCATGCTCGCACAACAGGACGATATCCGAGAGACCGTGCTCGTTGAGAACCTCGACGGCGTCGGGCCAGTCTCTTTGAGCGAGCAAGTCTTTTTCAGTCTGCAAAGTCATCAATAAAGCGTCCGGTAGAGATCGCAGATGGCAGCCGGATCGAGACCGGCCAGCCGCTCGGCCTCATGTCGCTTGAGCCCGACAAAGGTCTCGATGAAGACAGGCGCGAACCATCCCGTGACGGTCTTGTCGGCGAGAAGCGCGTCCAGCGCGGCGGGCAGCGTCTCGGGCAGCCGCACCAGGCCAAGCTTTGACCGTTCCGCCTCGCTCATCAGCGTCGGGTCCCCGGTGACCAGCGGCGGTGACGGCAGGTCCGCCTTCAATCCTTCGAGGCCGGCGCGGATGATCGCCGCCAGCGACAGATAGGGATTGCCGGTGGCGTCGGCGGCCCGGTATTCGACATTGTACTGCCGTGCCGGATCGCGGCCGCCGATCGTCACCGTCGGACAGATGCGCAGCGACGCTTCGCGGTCGCGGTCGGCAAGCCAGGTGTAGGACGAACTCCAGCTGTGCGGCTTCAGCCGGTAGAAGGACGCCACGCTCGACGCTGTCATGGCGGTGATTGCTGGCAAATGACGCAGCACGCCGGCACAGAAGGCGCCGGCCTTGGCGGACAGGCCGCCGGGTTGCGCGGGATCGTAAGTCACCGGCTTGCCGGCCTCGTCGACGAAGCTGAAATGGATGTGCACGCCATTGCCGACGGCATTGGCGGCGATTTTCGGCGCGAAGCTTGCGCGCCAGCCGGCATTGCGCGCCACTTCGCGCGTGATCTCGCGGATGGCGACGGCGCGGTCTGCCGCCGTCAACGCATCGGCCGGCTCGTGGGTCACCTCGAACTGCTCGTCGCCGAATTCGGCGATGACCACTTCGGGTCCGACATCAGCCTCCTCCAGTGCCGCCATCAAATTAGGGGCGAACGGATCGGTGCGGCGCAGGGCGGCGAAGGACATCGAATGCGCCGGCGCGAAGCTGCCGCCGGCAATGTGGAACTCATGCTCGAAGGCGGCGACGACGGAAAGACCGGTTGCAGCCTTCAGCTCCGCCAGCGCATCCCTGAGCATGGTCCTTGTGCAGCCGAGCCAGGGGCTGCCGTCGAGCTCGACAATGTCGCCGGCCACCATGTCGAACGGCGTCGGCGACCCGGTCCGTTCGGTGCGGAAGCGCGCCTTGAGATCGGGGATCAGCCGCAGGTCGCCCGACGAGCCCCAGGGATTGGGGTCGACGATCGAATTGAACGGCGTCATCGACAGATTGGCCTGCAGCCAGCCGACACCGGTCGTGGCGGTTTTCTGCAGTCTGCTTTCGACAACGAAGCGGCCCCGCGTGACTGCGGAGAGATCGGTTGTGACGACGGCAACGAGAGGCTCGACGGACGATGTCATGCAGGTTGTCCCAGAGCGTTGAAACGGTCGACGACAGTGTCGGTGTCGGCGACCCAGCAATAACCGCCGAAGGCTTTCAGCGCGATGTCGTGGCGCTCTTGGGTAATGGTGGCGCAGGCGTCCGCGACACAGGTGACGAGGTAGCCGCGGTCGGCGCCGTCGCGCACGGTCATGTCGACGCACTGGTCGGTGAGCACGCCGACCACGACGAGATAGCGGATGCCGAGGTTCTTCAAGAGGTAGTCGACATTGGTCGAGTTGAAGATGCCGGACGAGGTCTTCGGCAGCATGATCTCGTCGCCGACCGGCGCCAGCGATGCAACCGGCAGGCCCTCGGGGAGGCTCGGCGCGACATGGATCGGCGTCAGCTTGTGGTCGAGCGAGCGGTCGCGGCCGTCTTCGGTCAGGCTCTGGATGATGGTGTGCAGCACTTCGACGCCATTGGCCCGCGCCGCTGCCAGCAGGCGTTCCTGGTTGGGAATCGTCTGCGAAGATGTCTTCCGATAGAAATAATGATCGGGGCCGCGCTCCGGATGCGAGGGATCGGCGCCCGGCTCCAGCCAGATGCGCTGCATGTCGACGAGCAGCAGCGCCGTCTCGCCGGCGCGGAAGGCTTCGTCTCGCTTGGGTAGGGCCTGTTTGGATAAGGCTTGGGTCATGCTTTGTCGTCCTGCTTTGCTGATTTGGGTCCGGGTGTCTTGCGGGGTCCGGTTGCTTGGCGGGCGCCGTTCTCTTGCGGGTCGCTGTCGAGCGTTACCGCATTGGCGTGCCGCACTTTCTCGATCCGCTCGATGCGCGCCCGGGCGTCGTCGCCCAGCGTCGAAACGATGTGGGCGGTAAGCGCCTCCATCTGCGCGATCGCCGGCGCCAGCGTGTCATAGGGCGAGGCAACTTCCAACGGGCTGACGATGGTGACTTCGGCGAAATCTGAAATTGGCGACAGCCATTGGTCGGTGAAAAGCAGGATGCGCACATCGAGTGCCGCCGCCTGGCTGGCATAGGCCATCACGTCGAGCTGATAGCGGCGATAGTCGAAGACGACGAGTACATCGCGGCGGCCGAGGTCAGCCAGCGTGTCGAATGTCTGGGGGGAGAGCACGCCGACGTCGCGGATCCCGGAGCGGAACTGCACGAGATATCCGGCCAGCATGCCGGCGATGTGGCGGCTGAACCGGCCACCAACCAGCACGATCTCGCCCTTGGCTTCCATCAGCAGGCGCCCGGCCCGCTCATAGGTCTGCACCGGCGTCGCGGCGGTGGCTTTCTGCAGGGCCGTGGTGACGGAATCGAGATAGGCAAGCACCGCGCTGTCGCTGGAGCCGCTTTGGCGCTTGGCCTCCATCATCAACAAAGGCGAATGCAGCCTGGCTTCGACCTCGGCGAGCAGCTTTGCCTGGAAATCCGGAAACCCTTCATAGCCGAGCTTGACGACCAGCCGGACCACGGTCGGATCGCTGACGCCGGCGCGCCGGGCGAGCGACGAGGCGGTACCGAGGCCGGAGGTCGGATAGTCTGTCAACAGCAGCCGGACGATCTTCTCTTCCGACGGCGTCAGCGCCAGATCCCCGCGCATCAGAACATCGCGTATCGCCATGGGCCTCCCCGAAATCCGTGGTCTCTTGTTTTGTGGAGTTTATTACAGAGATTTAAAACTCGGTCAACAATGAAGAGAGATTGACATTGTGCGATCGCTGGCCTTACCTTGTCGGAAAGCAGCCAAGAGACTGTGGGGAACAGCCATGCGAAACGGAAACGACGTCATCGTCGTCGGTGCTGGAATTGTTGGATCGAGCACCGCTTATCATCTGGCCAAGGCCGGCGTGAATGTCGCGCTGATCGAGCAGACCCATCCAGCCGGCGGGCCGTCGGGCAAATCCTCGGCGCTGTTGCACGCCTTCTACCTGATGCCGGACCTGTCGCAGCTTTCCATCCGTGGCCGCGAGATCTTGGTGTCGCTGCCGGAGATCGCGGGCGAGGGATCCTTTGTCACCGAGATCGGCATGATGTGGGTCTGCGGCAACGACAATGAGACGAGCTGGAAGGTGGCGGCAGAGCGCATCCGCGGCGAGGGCGCGCGGATGGAGACCTTGTCGCCCCAAGCCTTTGCCGACGCCGCGCCCGGCTTTGCGCTGGACAATGTCGCGCTGGCGTTGTGGGAGCCGGAATTTGGCTACGCCGATGCCTTCGGCGCCACAAACGCCATCGCTCGCACCGCCCGGGCCAATGGTGCGAAGATCCTGCAGAACACGCTGGTTGAAAGCCTTCGGCGACAGGACGACCGCATCACTGGCGTCACCCTGGCTGATGGAACGGTGCTGGAAGCCGATACGGTTGTTCTTGCCGCCGGGCCGTGGACCCGTCGCTTGCTGGCGACGATCGGCCTGGATCTGCCGCTGCATGTCGAGCGCCACCCGATGGCGGTGCTCGATGCGGCCGGTCAGGCGCGCAAGGTCATGCCTTTCGCCTGGTGCGACGACATTTCCTGCAACTATGCGCGGCCCGACAATGACGGCGTCATCCTGGCCGGCACCTGGGCTGGCGGCGGCACCGGCCTGCGCCACGAGCATGCCGGCCGGCCGCGTTTCGTCGAGAATCCCGACACCTACATGGAAGGTGTCGAAGAGTCTGAATCCGTCGAGATCCTGGAGACCTTTGCTACCCGCGTGCCGGCCATGGCCGAGCTTGGTATCCGGCCGGGCTATGCCGGGCTCTACGACATGAGCCCCGACGATCTGCCCGTCATTGGCGCCATGCCTGGTGTGGAAGGACTGGTCGTTTCGGCGGGTTCCTCCGGCCACGGTTTCAAGACCGGACCGGCTGTAGGCGAGGCAATCGCGAAACTGGTCACGCAAGGCGCGCAACCGATCCTGGCGCCATTCTCGCCAAGCCGCTTCAAGGCCGCGTGATGGCGTCGGTGGAGATGAGCGAGAGCAAGCCACGCGGTCTCATGCCGGCCGCGTTTCGCTACGCCGCGGCTGACGCCCTGTGCATGGTGGCGGTGCTGCTCTTGGTGGCGCTTGCCGCCTTCATCTTCGGTGGCGCCGCCATGCAGCGCGTCGTTACCTATGCCGCGATCATGCTGACGGCGGTGCTTGGCCTGCAGATTTTTTCCGGCAACAGCGGCATCGTCTCGTTCGGTCAGGCCGCCTTTGTCGGGCTTGGCGCCTACGCTACCGGCATCCTCACCATGCCGACCGCGCTGCAGCGGACAGCGTTGCGCGACCTGCCGGATTTCCTTGCCGGCTATCAACTCTCCTTCTTCGCGGCGCTGGCTGTCGTCCTTGTTCTCGCGGTCATTGTCGGTCTGTTGACCGGCACGCCGCTGCTCAGGCTGACCGGATCGAGCGCCTCGATCGCCACGCTCGCCATGCTGATCATCGTCTACACGCTGCTGGTCGCGGGACGCGAGATCACGCGCGGCAGCCAACCTTTCTACGGCGTGCCGCGCGAGGTCGGCCTGTGGACCGCCGCCGCCGTCGCCTCGGTGGCGCTGATAGCGGCAAGGCTGTTTCGCGAAACCTCCTTCGGCCTTGCCACCCGCGCCGCCGCCAATGACGAGCGTGGTGCCGCCGCCGTCGGCGTCGATCAGCGCACCGCGCGTCTCGCTGCCTGGGTGGCGGGCGTGGTCGCCGCCATGGCCGCCGGCGCGATGATGGCGCAATTCCTTGGGGCCTTTTCGCCGCGCGATTTCTATTTCGACCTCGGCTTCACCATGCTCGCCATGCTGATCGTCGGTGGCATGACGTCGTCGCTCGGTGCCTTCGCCGGCGTCATCGTCACCATCGTGGTGATCGAGGTGGTGCGCCGCTTCGAGGGCGGCGGCGAGGTGCTTGGCCTGCATCTGCCGGTCCTGTTCGGCCTGACCCAGGGCGTGCTGGCCATCGCCATGATCCTCGTCATCTGGCGGCGGCCGACCGGCCTGTTCGGCGAGCGCGAGCTCAACCTTCTGCGCCGGTCCGGACGCCAGGCTGTGACGGCTTCGGCCGCCGCGCCGCAGCTGGTCGGTGCCGACCGGCTGGTGGCCGACCATCTGTCACGCCGCTATGCCGGCGTCGTCGCGGTGGACGACGTCAGCCTGAGTTTCGAGACCGACAGCATCACCGGCATCATCGGCCCCAACGGCGCCGGCAAGACGACGCTGCTCAACATGCTGGCCGGCGATGTCCAGCCAAGTGCCGGGACCGTGTCCGTCGGTGGCGTGGTGCGGCAGGCCTCGGCCTTCCGCTTTGCCCGATCGGGTATCGCCCGCACTTTCCAGAACATCCGCGTCTTCCCGCACATGACCGTGCTGGAAAACGTCGTCGTCGCCGCCCGCCAGGTCGAACCTGATCTCGGCCACGCAGAGGCTGCGGCCATGCGCGAACTGTCCCGCATGGGGCTGGAGAAATTTGCCGATCAGCCGGCGGCCCGGCTCGCCTATGGCCAGCGGCGGCGGCTGGAGGTGGCCCGCGCGCTGGCGCTGAGGCCGCGCTTCCTGCTGCTCGACGAGCCGGCCGCCGGCATGAACGCCGTCGAGACCGCCGAACTCGTTTCCATCCTGTCGGCGGTGCGCGCCGAGCGGCGCATCGGCGTCGTGCTGATCGAGCACGATATGCGGCTGGTGATGAATCTCTGCGAGCGCATCGTCGTCATCGACCACGGCCGCGTCATCGCCGACGGCACGCCCGGCGACGTCCAGAAGAATCCAGCCGTCATCGCCGCCTATCTCGGCAGCCGCACGGCACGCGCCAAGACCGCGCACGCAACAGCCGAAGGCCAGACCGCATAAACCGCAACGATAACAAATCCAGAAGGAGAACCGACATGCCAAGCCTCTATCGCCTCCATCATACCGCTTTGTGCGCGGCGGTGTTCGGCATTGCCGCCGTTTCGACGGCCAGTGCCGAGGAGATCATCATTGGTGTTGCGACTGCTCAGACAGGAGTTCTTGCCCCCTACGACCAGCCGGCACTCGCCGGCCTGCGCATGTCGCTCGACGAACTCAACGCCAAGGGCGGGCTCGGCGGCAAATACACTGTCAAATTGCTGATCAAGGACACGCGCTCCGACACGGCGCAGACCGCCACCGTCGCGCAGGAGCTGATCGACGCCGGCGCCAAGATCATGATCACGCCATGCGATGCCGATCCCTCGATTTCCGCCGGCCAGCTCACCCAGCCGCTCGGCATTCCGACCCTGACGCTGTGCGGCTCCGCCCCCGTGCTCACCGGTGCCGTCGGCGACGTCATGTTCGGCACCTATCCGGCCGACAATGTACAGGCGACGGCGGTTGCCGATTTCGCCGTCTCCGAAGGCAAGAAGAAGGTGTTCCTGCTGACCTCGCCGGATTCCACCTACACCGCCAACCTGCCGGAATATTTCGGCAAGGTGTTCGAGAAGAAGGGCGGCGCCGTTGTCGGCCGTGGCACTTTCAGCATGGGCCAGCCCGATTTCTCCGCCGAGATCACCAACATCAAGGGCCTGGCCGACAAGCCGGACCTGATCATGACGGCGGCCTATGAGCCGGATTTCCCGGCCTTCATCCAGCAATTGCGCGGTGCCGGTGTCACCATCCCGGTCTATGGCGCCGATGCCATCGGCACGCCGACCATCAAGGCACTGGGCAAGCTGGTCGACGGTGTCGTCTACACTGCGGCCGGCTATGCCGAGCCGGGCAGCAAGCTCGAGGCCTTCAACGCCGCCTTTACCAAGTATGCCGGCCACGCGCCGGAATCGACCTATGAAGTCAATGGCTACGAGATCGGGCTGATCCTCGACCAGGCGGTGAAGACGGCCGGCTCCGGCGAACACAAGGCGATCCGCGACGCCATCGCCAACCTCAAGGATTTCGAAGGCATCACCGGCAAGATCACCTATGCCGGCACCAACCGCATGCCGCTCAGGCCCGTGGCGCTGATGCGCTACGAGGGTGGCGAGGCCAAGCATGTCGAAACCCTGATCCCCGACGCCGCCGACGTTCCGGTGCCGTGATGTCATGCTGAGCGTCGAAGCCCTGAATATCCGCTACGGCGAAGTCGAGGCGGTGCGCCGCGTTGATCTCACGGTCGACAGCGGCGAGATCATCGCGCTGGTTGGTGCCAATGGCGCTGGCAAGAGCTCGACGCTCGGCGCCGTCGCCGGGCTGGTGCCGGCAGCATCCGGCAAGGTGGTGTTCGATGGTGTCGACATCACCGGCCTGACACCGGAGGCGATCGCGCGCAAGGGCGTCGCGCTGGTTCCCGAAGGCCGCCGCATCTTCGCCAGCCTGACGGTGGCCGACAATCTGCGACTCGGCGGTGCGGTGCACCAGCCCGTCGCCGAGGCGAGGGTGCGCGAGGAGGAGATGCTGGAGCTGTTCCCGATCCTGCGCCGCTACCACCGGGTCAAGGGCGGCAACCTGTCCGGCGGCGAACAGCAGATGCTGGCGATTGCCCGGGCGCTGATGGGCAAGCCGCGCATGATCCTGCTCGACGAACCCTCGCTCGGCCTTGCACCGCAACTGATCGACACCGTCTTCGACCTGGTCGCCGAATTGCGCCGCAAGGGCCTGACCATTCTTCTGGTCGAGCAGAATGTGGCGCTGGCGCTGGAAATCGCCGACCGCGCCGTCGTGCTCGCCAATGGCGAGGTCGTGCTGTCGGGCACGGCCAAGGAACTCGCCTCGTCGGACCTCGTCCGCCAGGCCTATCTGGGAGCTTGAGAAGCATGGTCGCGCAGCAGATCATCAATGCGGTCAGCCTCGGCGGCGTCTATGCGCTGCTGGCGCTCGGCCTGGCAATCGTCTTTTCCATCGTCGGCCTCATCAACTTCGCCCATGGCGAGCTGATGACACTGTCGGGCTATGCGCTTCTGGCTTCGCTGGTGCTCGGCTTTCCTTTCCCGGTGGCCGTGCTTGTCGCCGTGTCCTGCGGCGCGCTTGCCGCCGTCGCCATGGAGCGGATCGCCTTCCGGCCGATGCGCGGGGCCAGCGTCACCAGTCTTCTGTTGACCAGTTTCGCCGTATCCAGCCTTTTGAAAGTCGTCTTCCAGAACGGCATTTCGGCCCGGCCGCAAGCCGTCGCCATGCCCGGCTGGATGACCGGCGCCTTCTCCTTCGGCGATTTCACCATCGGCGTTGGTCCGAGCATCTCCATCGTCGTCTCGGCGCTGGCGCTGATTGCGCTGGAAGTCTTCCTGCGCCGCTCGGTGACCGGCACGGCGATGCGCGCCGCGGCGGAGGATTTCGACGTCGTGCGCCTGATGGGCATTCCGGCCAGTCGCATCATCGCGACCGCCTTCCTGCTCTCAGGGCTGCTGGCGGGGCTGGCGGCGATGCTGTGGGTGGCGCAGCGCGCCTCGGTCGATCCGCTGATGGGTTTTACGCCGGTGCTGAAGGCCTTCATCGCCGCCGTCGTCGGCGGGCTTGGCAGCCTGCCCGGTGCGGTGGCCGGTGGCTTCCTGCTCGGCATCATCGAGGTGCTGCTGCAGGCGACGTTGCCGGCGGCGATCGCGCCCTATCGCGACGCCATCGTGCTGTCGGGCGTCATCGCCGTGCTGCTGCTGCGCCCGCAAGGCCTGATCCCGGCGGTCCGGGTCCAGCGTAGCTAGAGCATGATCCCGAAAAGTGGGAACCGGTTTTCGGATAAGATCATGCTCAAACAAGAAGATATCTCATGTACAGCAAGCCGGAATTCGCGCCTCTATCGCGCGACGACGTGTTCGGCCTGATCGAGGCGGCCGCCGTTGCAACGGTGGTGACATCGGGACCGCAAGGGCTCGTGGTTTCACATCTGCCGTTCGTCCTCGACCGCACGCGCGGCGAAAACGGCACGCTGGTTTCGCATCTCGCCAGGGCCAATCCGCAAAGCGCCCTGATTGCGGAGGGCAGGGAAACGGTCGCGATCTTCCAGGGGCCGCATGGCTACATCTCGCCGTCCTGGTATCCGCGCAGGCCAGTGCGCGACAGCGCGCCGACCTGGAATTTTGCCGTGGTGCATTGTCATGGCCGGCCGGTGCCCGTCGAGGACCATGGCACCGCCCGGCATTTGCTGCAGCTGGTCGACGTGCTGGAGAAGGATCGCGACGACCGCTGGCGCATGCGCGAACTCGGTCCTGGCGGCATGGAGCGGCGCATACCGCATATTCTTGGCTTGGACCTGCCGATCGAGCGGCTCGAAGCCAAGTTCAAGATGGGGCAGGATGAGCGCCTCTACGACACGGCCGGCGCGATCGGTGCGTTGGAGCAAAACGATCCGGCGCTCGCCGCGATGATGAAGGCGCACAACGCGCATCGCAAGGCCTGACCGGCGCGTCGGCAAGGAACTCGACATGCTGGCCGATCCCGACGAGCCGCGCGACCTCTTCGGCATGCTGTTGAGGGCGGCCCAGCAGGGCTGAGGGCGCCAATGGGGTTGAGGGGCGCGCGCGCCCAGCGCCGGTCTGATCGCGATCATCATCCACTTGCCCATGCGAATGGAAAAATTGTTCGTCACGGTCGCAACGAAGGGCTGATCGTTTCTTTCCCGGCAATCTGAAGTCGATGAGACTTGCGCACGTTGATGGCGGCTTCGGTCGCGAAAAAGTGCCTGCATGTTCAATCGGCTGGGTTTTTCGGGCGGAGATTTCAAGCAACGCCCTGAACGCGCCAGGAAAGGAGCCTGATATGCCCAGAATAGTGCCTGTGCTCGATCTGAGCCGTCTTGAGCAAGGCGCGTCGGAACGCCGGACATTTCTGGCGGACTTGCGCTCCGCTTCGCGCGACATCGGCTTTTTCTATCTGGCCGGACATGGCATCTCCTGGGCGGAGATCAGCGAGGTGCTCACCGCGTCGCGCCAGTTCTTTGCCTTGCCGGAGGCCGACAAGCTTGCAATCGAGATGGTCAAGTCCTCGCAGTTCCGCGGCTACACCCGCGCCGGTGGCG
This sequence comes from Mesorhizobium sp. P2_E9, assembly GCF_056403815.1. NCBI lineage: Bacteria > Pseudomonadati > Pseudomonadota > Alphaproteobacteria > Hyphomicrobiales > Phyllobacteriaceae > Mesorhizobium > Mesorhizobium sp. P2_E9. The sequence goes on along the minus strand of NZ_JBFUET010000010.1, from coordinate 113,766 downwards.
AACTGACCAAGGGCAAGGAGGACTGGCGCGAACAGCTCGATATTGGCGTCGAGCGCCAACCCATCGCGCAAGGGCCGGGAGTTCCCGCCTGGACGCGGCTGCAGGGACCGAACCAGTGGCCCGCGGCGCAGCCGGATCTCAAGCCGGCGCTGCTCGGCTGGCAGGCTAAGGTGACGGCCGTGGCGATCCGGCTGCTGAAGGCCTTCGCGCTGTCGCTCGATCAGCCGGAGGATGCTTTCGACCCGATCTACAGCGCAGAGCCCAATCATCGCATGAAGATCGTGCGCTACCCCGGCCGCGATGCGACTGGCGGCGACCAGGGTGTCGGCGCGCACAAGGATGGCGGTTTCCTCACCTTGCTGCTCCAGGATGACAATAAGGGACTGCAAGTCGACTATGACGGTACCTGGGTGGATGTGGACCCCATTCCCGGCACGCTCGTCGTCAACATCGGCGAATTGCTCGAACTCGCCTCGAATGGCTTTTTGCGCGCAACCGTACATCGTGTGGTGACGCCGCCCGCCGGCGTCGAGCGCATTTCCGTGCCGTTCTTCTTCAGCGCAAGGCTCGATGCGACGATACCGCTGCTTGGCCTTTCCGAGGAATTGGCGGCGCAGGCGCGCGGACCCGCCAGCGATCCGGACAATCCGCTGTTTCGCGATGTCGGAACCAATGTGCTGAAAAGCCGGCTGCGCTCGCATCCCGACGTCGCGCGGCGTCATTATGCCGATCTGCTCGAAAGGGAAAGCCGGGTTGGCTGAGCCTTGGGCTAAGAAAGGACAAGATTTTTGCCATCCTGGCCAATTTTTAGAAAATCATCCGTCGTACCTGGCCGAGAATCGGTTCAAAATAGAAAAATCCGTTCGGTGTTTTCCTCCCATTTCGCCGAGCGGTGTTCCCCTCTGAAGGTTACGACCTTCTTTTTGGCCGGGCCGTTTTCGCGCCCGGCCTTTTTCTTGGCTTGTGCGTTGCCGTCGCCGTGCTGATCCGGCAAGTTTCCATACCGCTCATTCGCCAGCCATCGACCGCAGTCCCGTGGAAAGAAGGAGAAATCTCATGACATCCAATGTCGCCGTCATCGCCGGTGCGGGCTCCGGCCTGAGCGCCTCGCTGGCGCGCCTTCTCGCGAAGGAAGGGTTCAGCGTCGTTCTGGCCGCGCGCAACATCGAGAAACTCGGTGCATTGCAGGGCGAGACCGGTGCGCAGGCCGTGGCAACCGATGTCTCCGATCCCGCATCGGTCGAGCGTCTGTTCGATGTCGCCGACAAGGCCGGCACGCTTTCGCTCGCCGTTTTCAATGCCAGCGGACGTGCCCGTGGGCCGATAGCCGAGCTCGATCCCGAGGCGGTCCGGCAGGCTTTGCTGGTTGGGGCCTATGGCGGGTTCCTGGTCGGCCAGCAGGCGGCCCGACGGCTGGTGGCTCTGGGCTCGGGTTCGATCCTCTTCACCGGGGCGACGGCTAGCGTGAAGGGGTTCGCCGGCTCGGCCGGTTTTGCGATGCCGAAATTCGGCTTGCGCGGGCTGGCCCAGTCCATGGCTCGTGAGCTGGCGCCGAAGAACGTCCACGTCGCGCATTTCATCATCGACGGCGGCATCGCTTCTGGCGCGTCTGGGCAGGAGTCCGGGCCGCCGGATCGCCGTTTGTCACCGGATGCGATCGCCGAGGCCTATCTTTCCATCCACCGCCAGCACCGCAGCGCCTGGACCTGGGAAATGGAGCTCAGGCCCTGGGTCGAAACCTTCTGATGGGGTGCGCGGGGGTGCGACTTTGGTGCAAGCTGTGGGCACCGTTGGGAGGAGTCGACATTGGATGAGGATATCACTATATACCGGCGGCTTCGCTGGCTCGCGCCTGGAAGCGAAACGTCAAAAGGCGGCTGTAGCGACAGCCATTGAGATTACTAAACGGACTGAAAGCCGTAAAAGGTAGAAGCAATTGCTCGGAGCGGGCCAGATCCCGCCAACGGTACAGTCCTTCAGAATCAGAAAATGTTTTTCACCCCTCGATTTCCTTCAGCTCTGTGGACCTTGGACGGCATTGACTTGCCGGGTGGCCGCGACTCGGCTGGAATGGGAGAATGCATCCTTTACGGGATGCCGACGTTTATGATTACCAACCGGCTTTGCCGCCAGGGAACAGCAGTATGAGTGAACACGCGATCGAGTTCTTGCGGGGATGGATCGGCGAAAAGGTCCATTGCCAGTCCCAGGCCAGGATCGACAAGCAGGCCGAGACATTGGCCAAGGAATGCGCCGCCAAGGCGGCAGAGGTCGGCATCCCGCTGGAGGACATCCAGGAAGAAGTCGGCGATATCCAGGAACTCATTGCGTCCCGGCTCGAAGAAGCGGCCGAAGCCGACGAGCACCAGCAGGCCTCCAGCAGGGCCGCGGAATAGATTTCAACGGCCACTCGGTTTGAATGCGCGGGCCCTTCGGCCCGCGTTTTCGTCTCAGCCGAACTTTTCTTTCAGCCCGAACTTTTCTTTCAGCCAAGTCTTCGGCAGCGCCGGCACGAAATTGCCGTCGCGCCCGGTCATGTCATCATTGGCGGCCAGGGCGTTGAGGATCGATTCCTCTACCGCCTGGATCACGGCATCGAAAAATGGATCGATGTCGGTGTCGGGGATGAAATCGGCATTGGCGATCCGGCCCGACGGCGCCAGCGCCGCGGCAGGGTTGGCGGTCGAGAAGGCGATAAAGATGTCGCCTGAGCTGTGATAGCCGAAGCCGCCGGTCATGGCGACGCCAAGCGGTACGCGGCGGGCCAGCCGCTTCATCTGGTGCGGCAGGAACGGCGCATCGGTGGCGACGACAGCGATGATCGAACCCTTTTCGGCGCGTGGCGTGCCTTCGCGGATCGCCGGCTCCGCGAGTTCGAGCCCGGCGCGCAGGCCACGAAGGGTAAAATTGCGCCGTTTGCCGAAATTCGACTGCACAAACGCGCCGACCGTGTAGGAGTTTCCCTGCCACCCGACGATGCGCGATGCCGTGCCCGAGCCGGCCTTGAAGCCGAAGGTGATCATGCCGGTGCCGCCGCCGACGCTGCCTTCCTCGATCGGTCCGCTGACCGCACCGTCAAGCGCCTGGGCCACGTGCTCAAAGGTCAAATGGTGGCCGTTGATGTCGTTGAGAAAGCCGTCATAGGTCTCCGCCGCCACCGGCAGGCCCCAGCCGCTGTCGAGCGCCTCCGGCAACACACGTTGCATCCAGCGCAGCGTGCCGTCCCGCGAAACACCGCAGGAATGCGTGTTGGTGATGGTGATCGGGAAGTTGAAAGCGCCGGTTTCCTCGACGATGTGCGAGCCGGTCAGCTCGCCATTGCCGTTCTGGCTGAAAATGCCGGCGAAGACCGGCCTGGCCAGATCAGCAAGTGGCCTGGGCAGGATCGCGGTGACACCGGTGCGCACCGGTCCCTTGCCGACGACCAGGGCGCCGTCGCCTGAAATCAGCGTCGCATAGCCGACCGCGACGCCGGGCACATCGGTGATAGCGTTAAACGAGCCTGGCGTGCCGTCAAAACCGATGCCGAAGCTTCGGGCGCGCGGTTTGCCTGACGGCGTTTTCAGGTGATGCGAACTATCGGTCATGGGGCGTCTCAGAATAGGGAGCCTTGGTTGCCAGGTTCCTTGGTCTTGGTCGCAGGCCTCACAGCCGGCTTCGGCCGCGCCGTGCCACTGGTTGCGACAGCATCTGCCGTGCCGTCGGCGAACTCCAGTGAAAGCGCCATCCCCGATGCCACGTCAGCCGCCTGCTTGATGACGGCGCCGTCAGCATCCTTCACCAGCGCGAAGCCGCGCGCCAGGACGGCCTTGTGCGAAAGCGTGGTCAGCAGGCGCTCGGCCTGGCTCAACTGGCCGCGCAGGCGTTCGAGCCGCAGCGATATGACCCGGTCCTGCCGCCTGGCGAGCGCCGCCAGCGCGTCCCCTTGCAGTTTCTGCCTGCGTACGATCGGTGCAGGCGACAGCCGCGTCGCGGTGCGCGCAAAGCGTGCGCGGCGTTCGCGCACGATGGCAAAGAACGCCGCCTGTGCGCGGGCGAGATCGCGGCCGGTCAGCGTGCGCGCCTCGTTTATGCGCCGCGACAGCGTGGCCGGCGTCAGCCTTTGGCCTTGGAGCCGTGCCCGCTTGCGATCGACGCTGACGGACAGGCCACGGCCGAGCCTCGATGTCGCCTCGTCGAGGCGTCGGCGCGGCAGCGCCAGCAATTGATCGGGCGAGGGCAAAGCGCGCGCCGCCGCCCGGGCGGCCTGCCGCTTGCGTTCGAAATTGCGCAGCACCGCGGCCTTGAGCCGCGCGCCAAGGCTGGCCAGCGTCGCTTCGAGGTCGGCCTTCACCGGCACGGCGATTTCGGCCGCGCCCGTCGGTGTCGGCGCCCGCACATCGGCGACGAGGTCGATCAGTGTCCAGTCGGTTTCGTGGCCGACCGCCGAGATCACCGGAATGCCCGAGGCAGCAACGGCGCGGGCCAGCGCCTCGTCGTTGAAACCCCAGAGGTCCTCAAGGCTGCCGCCGCCGCGCGCGACGATCAAGAGATCGGGGCGCTGGATGGCGCCGTCCCAGGCCAGTGCGTTGAACCCGGTGACGGCGTTGGTCACTTCCGTGCCTGACGTCTCGCCCTGCACGCGCACCGGCCAGACCAGCACATGCAGCGGAAAGCGGTCCTTGATGCGATGGATGATATCGCGGATGACGGAACCGGTCGGCGAGGTGACGACGCCGATGACGCGTGGCATGAACGGCAGCCGGCGTTTGCGGCCGGCATCGAAAAGCCCTTCCGCCTGCAGCCGGCGCTTGCGCTCTTCCAGCAGCGCCATCAGCGCGCCGGCGCCGGCGGGTTCCAGATTGTCGATGACGATCTGGTAGTTGGACTTTCCGGGATAGGTGGTAAGCTTGCCGGTGGCGATCACCTCCATCCCTTCCTCGGGGCGGAATTTCAGCCGGCTCATCGTGCCTTTCCACACCACGGCGTCGAGCCGGGCGCGGTCATCCTTCAGCGCGAAATAGGCATGGCCGGAGGAATGCGGGCCGCGATAGCCCGAGATTTCGCCGCGCACCCGCACATTGCCGAAGACGTCCTCGACCGTGCGCTTCAGCGCGCCGGAAATCTCGCTCACCGTGTACTCGGTGGCGTTGGTGCGTGATTCGGATGCTGCGTCGCTCATGGGCCGATTGGGGGACGGTTAGGCCCCCGCGTCAAGGCGCCAGTGCCTGCCCAAATGTTATAACGCGATCTTAAGGCTGCTTTGGTTGACTGGCGCCCAACGAAGCTGGCCAAGGACGCATGAGCGCACGCGCACATCGCAGCCCATTGACGTATCAGGTCACGCTGACCGTGCTGGCGCTTGCCGCTTTTGCACTGGTCATGGTCGTGGGCTTCGGCTTCTATGCCGCCGTGCAGGCGGACCGCGTTTCGTTGGAGCGCCAAAAGATCTTCTTCGCCAACGGCTTGCAGGACCAGATCGCCGCCGTCGGGCGCGAGCAGGAAAGTGTCTCGGTCTGGGACGATTCCGTCACCAATGCCAAATCAGGCAACCAGGCGTGGATGGCCGAAAACCTCAGCGTCTGGATGTATTCCTACTATGGGCACAACCGGGTCTATGTGCTGGATGATGTCAACCGTCCGATCCACGCCATGCAGGAGGGCAAGGTGGTGCCGGCTTCCGTCTATGGTGCGGATGAGCCCGCGCTGCTGCCGACCATCGAGAAGCTGCGCCAGCTGATCGCCCAACCGCCGAAAGAGAACGCATCCGGGCGCCCGGCCAAAATGGTCGCCGAGGACCTGGTGTCGCTTGACGGGAAACCGGCCGTCCTCAGTGTCATGCCGCTGGTGCCGAGTTCGGATCGGGTCACCCAGGCCCCGGGAAGCGAATATCTGCATGTCTCGGTGGAGTTCATCAACGCTGCCGTCATCGGCAAGATCGCCGAAAAATATCTGCTCGACGGCGCCCACCTGCTGCCTCTGTCGCAATCGGTCGGCTCGGCTGCCATTCCGCTGATGGATTCGCGCGGTGTCATTCTCGGCTATATCGGCTGGGATCAGGAGCGCCCGGGTCTGACACTGATACGCAAGGCCGGCCCGGCATTGATCGCCGGCATGCTGCTTGCCGCCGGTGCGCTGGCTTTCCTCTTGCGCCGCCTGCGACGGACATCGCTGGCGCTGCAGACAAGTCAGGCCGACGCACAGTATCTCGCTTTTCATGATACGCTGACGGGGCTCCCCAACCGGACGCTTTTCGAGGATAGGCTGCGACGGGCCTTGCTCACGACCGGGCGCGATACCGCAAGGACGGCGCTGCTCTATCTCGACGTCGATCGCTTCAAACATGTCAACGATACGCTCGGTCATCCCGCCGGCGACGAACTCGTGCGCCAGACGGCGGCCAGGCTTCAGAGGACGATCCGCGAAATCGATACGGTGGCGCGGCTCGGCGGCGACGAGTTCGCGATCATCCTGGTCGATATTCGCGACACCAGGGTAGCCGAGGATATTTCGGAACGACTGCTGCGGAAATTGCAGGAGCCTTTCCGGCTGATGGACGACCAAGTCTTCGTCAGCGCCAGCATCGGCATAGCCTTGGCGTCGGGTCCAAAAGTCGATGCCGACGATCTGCTGCGCAAGGCCGACATTGCGCTCTACGAGGCCAAGAAGAATGGCCGCGGTCGCTATCAGGTCTTCGCCGGTGACATGGACGACCTGTTGCTGCGCAAGCGCAAGGTCGAGAACGCGCTCCGCCGCGCGCTCCGTGGCGGGACCGAGATCAAGCTGGCCTATCAGCCGATTTTCGCCGCGGACGGCAGGACAATCGTCGGGGCCGAGGCGCTGATCCGCTGGGCGCATGAGATCCATGGCGCCCTGCCGCCGCAACAGTTCATCGCCATTGCCGAGGAACGCGGCATGATCGGCGAGCTTGGCCAATGGGTGCAGCGCGAGGCCTGCCGCTTCGCAGCCAGTACGCAATTGCCGTGGGTGGCCGTCAACGTCTCACCGCTGCAGCTGCGCGACGCAGGTTTTGCCGGGCAGGTCGCGTCGATCCTCGCCGAGACCGGCCTGCCGCCGGCGCGATTGCAGCTCGAGATCACCGAAAGCGTGCTTCTGGAAAATAGCGACACGACTAGGACGGCTCTGGAGGCCTTGCGCCGATCGGGCGTTGGCGTGGTGCTCGATGATTTCGGCACCGGCTATTCATCGTTGAATTACCTGCGCCGTCACCTCATCGACAAGCTCAAGATCGACCGTTCCTTCGTGCGCCTACTCGACGAAGACTCCAGCTCCGCCGCGATCGTCAAGGCGTTGATCGACCTGGCGATAGCGCTCGATGTCGAAGTCACCGCGGAGGGCGTCGAGACCGAGGAGCAAAAGGCGCTGCTCGTCGGCATGGGCTGCCATCAGTTGCAGGGTTATCTGCTCGCGCCGCCGATCGAGCCTGCCCAGTTGCTGCTCTTGCCTGGCCTGTCGCCCATTCAGAGTGGACCAGCGTCGATGCGCGCGTAACTCTGCCTACCAGCCCGGCAGGATCTGGTTCGGCTTGGTCCGCTTCATCTTGGCGAAGGCGAGGGCCGCGAAGTCGAACGTTCCCGTCTCCTCACCGAGCGGCACCGAGATGTTGTCCAGGCTTTCCGAGATGTGGCGGGCAAGCGCATCGACGATCTCCGGCCGTGAGGTCTGCCCGCGCATGATGCCGATGCGGCAGTCGGGCAGGGCGCCGAAGCCGTCGGCCTCGCCCAGCACCCGCATGCCGGGCCTGAGCGCGCATTCCGGCAGCACCGAGATCGCCAGGCCCGAAAGCACGGCAGCGGTGATGACGGTCGCCGAGAAACTGGTGAACAGGATGCGGTAGTCGCGGTTCTGCTGATCCAGCACATCGACGGCAGCGCGCCGCCAGATGCAGTTCGGCCGGCCAAAGGCCATCGGTAGCGTCGCCTGTTCATGCGTCGCATGGTTGGCCGAGCTGACCCACAGCAGCGGCTCGCGCCGCACCACTTCCGACTGGCCGCGCACATCGTTGTGCGTCACCAGCGCCAGGTCGAGGTTGCCGCGCTTGATATGCTCGACCAGCCCCGGCGTCGGCTCGCAGATGACAGTCAGTTCGACGCGGGGATTGGAGCGGGTGAAGCGTGCCATGATCTCCGGCAGGAAACGGTCGGCATAGTCGTCCGGCGTGCCGATGCGGATCGTGCCTTCGAGCCGCTGGTCGTCGAAGGCGGCGAGCGTCTCGCGGTTGAGGTAGAGCAGCCGCCGCGCATAGGAGAGCAGCTTGTCACCCTCCTCCGTCAGCCGGTTGCTGCGCCCCTCCTTCTCGAACAGCGGCTTGCCGATCCGCTCCTCCAGCCGGCGCATCTGCATCGACACCGCCGACTGGGTGCGGTGCACCTCTTCGGCTGCCCGCGTGAAGCTGCCGGTATCGGCGATCGAGATGAAGGTTTGCAACTGATCGAGATCGAGCGGCGCTTTCATCGGCATGATCCATCACCAGTGTTGATGCTAAAGATTAGAAACATTCGTTGGATTAATCAATCGGCTGATGGCAAATTGGCATTGTCCACATGAAGGCATGTGAATCGAAGCCGGAACGGCCGCTGTGCCCAGCGCCGATCGTCGGGTTTTGTCCGTTCGAGTCTAAAGGAGACCGACAATGACCACGTTTGATTTCGCCACCGAGACCTCGCGCATCACCTCGCGTCCGGCCGTTGCGACGCGCGTGGCCAATACCGTCTCCAACGTTTACCGCGCCTGGAAAAATCGCCGCGCCTTCTATCGCCTTGGCGAGATGTCGGATGCCGAGCTTGCCGATATCGGCCTGACACGCGCCGACCTGCATGTCGCCATCGATGTGCCGTTCGGCCGCGACCCGACGGTGATCTTGCGTCAGATTGCCAGCGATCGCGTGGAAACGATCGAGGATCTCGCCCGCCAGGTGGCCTGATTGATTCAGTTTCGGTTCTGTTGAACCTTTCCAAGGCTCAGCGCGACCAAGGATTATGCAGGCTCCCCACTCCCTGCCGGTTCCCCGCCGGCCTGCCTGCACGCTGCCCGGTCCTCCCAAGGACCGGGCTTTTCTTTTGGAGCCGTGCGGCCCTGCCTACCGCCGATCCATGTCCCGCTTGAACTGGTCGAAGATCGTTTCCACGCCCTTCTGGTAGTCGTCCCGCTGCTGGGCGCCGGTCTCGAACATCTTGCCGAAAATATCGTCGAACGGGTTCCTCGGCCTGCCGCTTGGGTTGGTCTGCGGCTGCGGCGCCTGGCGCTGTTGCGGTGCCTGAGGTTGCGGCGCCGGCTGGCCGCCGGGCATGCCGCCGCCGCGCAGCATTTCTTCGAAGATTTTCCCAAGCGGGTTGTCGCCGTAGGGGCTTTGCGTCTGTTGAGGTTGAGCCTGGCCTTGCGGCTGCGGTGTGCCGCCGCCGAACATGTCCTGCAAGACTTTGCCAAGCGGATTGTCCATCGGGGACTGCGGCGGTGCCTGGCGCTGTTGTGGCGCCGGCGCCTGCATGCCGCCTTGCCGCATCATCTGTTCGATGATCTCGCCCAGCGGATTGTTACCACCGCCGAAGCCGCCAGCGGCCTGCATCTGACCTGTCGTCTGCTTGAACAGTCCGCCCATCACCATCGATGCGATGGCGGGCAGCATCTGCTGCAGGACCTGCTGGCTGACGCCGCTTGCTTGCGCTGCCTGGCTGGCGACGGCGCGCGACAGGTCCTTAGAGCCGAACAGATGCCCGAGAATGCCGTTGCCTTCATCAACGCCTTGCGGCGAGAAGGCGCGGGTCGCGTCCTCGAAATATTTGGCGTGCTGGCCGCTTGCCATCGCCGTCATGAAGGCGCCGAGCCCGTAAGGATCGGCGGTGTTGCGCTGCAAGCCCTGCGAAAAGGCCGGCAGCAGTGCTGCCACAGCCGCCTGTGTCTGCTGCATCGAAAGCCCATATTGTTGGGCAAGCGCCTGCATGCCGTTGCCGTTCTGGGCCTGCGTCAGCATGTCGAACAAGGTAGGCATCGGCTTCTCCTCCTGAATTCCTCGGAGGAGAGCCTAATTCGTTTCAACGCTCGATTGAAGCGGCTTTTGCCGCTCGCTATGGCTCGCGGTTAATAGGCGTATTCCATGAACACCGGCTCGATCGAGCCGCCCCAGCGCGTGTGGTAGGCGGAAAGCATCTCCTCGGCGCTGGTCGTGCCGCGCGCAACCACTTCGTCCAAAGTGTTGAGGAACGAGGTTTCGTCATACCCGTCGCGGTTTTTCTTGCCGCGGTTCTTCAGCCCGGTGCGCGAAATGGTCATGACGTCGCGTGCGATCTCGCGCAGCGTGGTGTTGCGGAAGGGCGCGCCAATGCCGAGCTCCGGCACGGCGTTGCGCATGGCCAGCACTTCCTTGTAGGTCCAGCTTGCGGTCAACGCCTCGGCAGCGTCGAGGGCGGCCTCGTCATAGAGCAGCCCGACCCAGAAAGCCGGCAGCGCGCAGATGCGCCGCCACGGGCCGCCATCGGCGCCGCGCATTTCGAGGAAACGCTTCAGCCGCACATCGGGGAACAGGGTCGACAGATGGTTCGCCCAATCGCCCATGGTCGGCAGCCCATCCGGCACTTCATTGCGCGCGGCTCCGGCCATGAACTGGCGGAAGGTGATGTGCGTCATATCGTGATAGTGGCCGTCGCGGATGACGAAATACATCGGCACGTCGAGCGCCCATTCGACATAGTCGGCGAAACCGAAATCGGGTGAGAAGCAGAATTCGAGCAGGCCGGAGCGCTGGTTGTCGGTGTCGCGCCAGATGTCGCCGCGCCAGCTCTGCAGTCCGTTCGGGTGGCTCTCGGTGAACGGCGAGTTGGCGAACAGCGCCGTCGACAGCGGCTGCAGCTTCAGCGACACCTGCATCTTGCGGCGCATGTCGGCCTCGCTCTCGAAGTCGAGATTCACCTGGATCGTGCAGGTGCGGTACATCATGTCGAGGCCCTTGGTGCCGACCTTGGGCATGTAGCGGGTCATGATCTCGTAGCGCGACTTCGGCATTTTCGGCGTCTCGGCCAGCGACCATTTCGGGCTGCCGCCGAGGCCAAGGAAGCGAATACCCATCGGCTCGGCGATCTCGCGCACCTGCGCCAGATGCGCATTGCCCTCGCGGCAGGTCTGGTGGATGGTCTCCAGCGGCGCGCCGGAAAGCTCGAACTGGCCGCCGGGCTCCAGCGAAATCGCGCCTTGGCCCGTCGGCTCGACCAGGCCGATGATGCGGCCGTCGTCCATGATCGGATCCCAGCCGAGCTTGTGCTGCATGCCTTCGAGGATGGCGCGGATGCCGCGCTCGCCGCCATAAGGCACCGGCGCATTGCCATCGACATAGAAGGGGAATTTCTCGTGCTCGGTGCCGATGCGCCATTTGTCGCGCGGTTTGTTGCCTTCGGCCAGGTGCTCGACGAGTTCGTCGATGTGTTCGATCGGCCGGAAATCGGTTGTGTCGCGCGCCATGGTTCAGCCCTCAGAGGCGGTCGGACGACCGCCGGCGGTAAATGGACGAAATGTCAGCAGCCGATCAAGCGAAAAATCCTGAGCCACAGGTCAAGAGGAATTGAATGCTACGATCGGGACCGCCTCTTGCAAGAAATCACCTCTTACCAGTCTCCGACAGTTGCCTGGATCACCGCAAGTGCCGCGACAGCCGCCGTATCGGCGCGCAGGATGCGTGGGCCGAGTGGAATGGCGGTCACGAAGGGCAGGGCTCGCAGCATCTTGCGCTCGTCATCGGAAAAGCCACCCTCCGGCCCAACCAGCAGCCCCAGCCTCCTTTCCTTTAACTCCTGCAAGGCAGGCAGCGGATTGTTGGTCGAGGCGTCCTCGTCGCAGAAGATCAGCCGGCGGTCCTTGTCCCAGCCGGTCAGCAGGCGTTCGAACTTTTCCGCCTCACGCACCTCCGGCACCGCCAGGATGCCGCATTGTTCGGCCGCCTCGACGACATTGGCGCGCAGCCGATCGATGGACGGCTTGGCCACTTGCGTGTGCTGGGTGATGACCGGCTGCAGGATGCCCGCCCCCATCTCGACCGTCTTCTGCACGAGATAGTCGAGCCGCCCCTGCTTTAGCGGCGCGAAACAGTAGATGAGGTCGGGTAGTGGCGGCTGCGGCCGTTGCAGCACCAGCACTTTCAGCCGCACCGCTCTTTTTGTCTTTGCCGCGATGGCCGCCGACCATTCGCCGTCGCGGCCATTGAACACCAGGATTTCGGCGCCTTCGCCCAGCCGCAGCACATGCAGGAGATAGTGGCTCTGCTGCTGGCCGGCGTCGAACTCGATCTCCGGACCGAGATCGTCAGGCACGAACAGGCGTTGCATCTTGTAATTGGCGCGCATGGCCGAGGAATGAGCGAGCCGACCGCCGGCGTCAAGCCTCGGCAGACGGATGCCACACCGGTCGAAAGCCATGCCGCAGGACGTTGAGCGTTGTCGCTGGCGTCAGCAGTACAAGCGCCTTGTCCTCCAACTGGCCCAGGTTGACGGGTGGGTGATATCCGGCAAAGGACCATCGCAATGCCTTGCCGTGGCGCAAGGCATAGGCGTTGCCGCCAGTAGCGATCACCGCGCCGTCTGGCAGGTCGGCCAGCTCGTCCATTGCCACAGCAGGACGTTTGCCACCGGAAGCCAGCCGCTCCTTGTGCAGCCGTTTGTCGACTTGGGGCGCACGCGGCTCGGCAATGGCGAAGGCTTTGCCGAAGCGGCCGACAAAATCCCTGGCCCGTTCGCGCTGGCAAAAGAAGCAGGGGCGGTGGCCTGCTGCCAATGCCGTCACCTCGTCGAGGAAGAACAGCTCGGTCCAGCCGGCCTTGCCGCCGGCGCGGTTTCGACCCATCGGCTCGCGCCGCACATTGCGGAATTGGCACACGCAGATGATCCAGGCCTGCAGCGCCCAGCGCTTTTTCAGCAGCGTCTTCGTTTCGGGATCATGGATGATGCCGCGATTGCCGGTGAACAGCCCGCGCTCGGGCACGGCATGGATGGCGCCGAACGGATCAACCCGGTTCTGCAGTGGCATAGTTTTCTCTCCGAACGCGCATCTTGGCTGCAATGTGGGCGGCATGATATCGCTCGTCCCGTCATTTTCATGTCAGCAGGGTTTTGCGATGCGGGTGCTGGTGGTCCAGAACTACGACAATACCGGCCTCGGTCAGGTTGGTGCCGCCCTTGCGGAAGCCGGTGCAGATCTTGATGTGCGCCTGCCCTACAAGGGCGATCTGCTGCCTGAGGATGCGACGGGACACGATGCGATGGTGGTGCTCGGTGGCGGCCAGAATGCGCTGGCCGACGATGAATACCCCTATTTCCCGGCGCTGCTCGAACTGACCCGCGATTTTGCCGGCAAGGACCGCGCCGTGCTCGGCATCTGCCTAGGGAGCCAGCTCGTCGCCCGCGCCTTCGGCGGCGAGAACCGCATTGGCGGCGCCAAAGAATTCGGCTGGCACGGCGTTTCGCTGACGCCGGACGCCAAGGCCGATCCGGTGCTGGGCGCCCTCCCGGAAAAGTTCCCGATCTTCCAGTGGCACGACGACACCTTCGTGCTGCCGGAAAACGCCGTGCGGCTTGCCGGCAACGATGTCGCCGAAAACCAGGCGTTTCGCGTCGGCCGCGCCGTTTATGGTTTCCAGTTCCATTTCGAGGCCGACCGGCCGATGGTGAAGGACTGGAGCACCTCCTTCGCACCCACCATCGCCGCGCGGCATCCCGACTGGGCCGGCCAGCTCGATGGCGAAATGGCCCGCAACGGACCCGACGCTGATGCCGCCGGTCTGGCCATAGCCCGCGCCTGGGTAGCCACGATCTAAGAGCCTGCCCTCGCGCTCCGCGTGGCATAATTGGCACGCAGCCGTGAAACCGGTTGGGGAAAACCCCTTTCATCCTTGGCTTGTGTCCGGCCGCCATCCTAGAAGGCGCGCGCTCTGCATTGGCTGTGCAACCGGGATGAACCTTTTGTGTGACCCGTGCGACACACCGTCGATACAGAACGCGCTTAGAAGCGCGAAATCGTCGAAACTTTGAAGCGAATTCTCCGTTTCAACGCATTGGTAACCGCCTGGTGCACAGATGCAGCAAGCTCAACAAGAGATGACGTCCGTGAAAGCAGCGCTTCTGTCCTTTGCCATGTTGTCCGCCATCGTGCTGTGCGGTCTCGGTATTTATTCCGCCGATGCGGCCAACAACCACAACGCCGTCGACGGCTACGGCGTCACCGCCTCGCTTCGCTAGAGCTGTTCACCGTTTCACAGAAACGGCGAACCACTCTAACTCTTTGTTTTGACGCAATTCCCAAGGGAAAGCGCTATGCGCTTTTGCCGGGAAAACCGTTTCACACTTTTCCTGGAATTGGTCTGAAAGCCGGCCCCGCTCGCGACGCATACCTGCGACGCGGCTGGGCTCAAGCTTCCTTTATCGCCATTTCCAGGATGCGTTTGTCCGCCCCGTCGACGACGAGGGCGGTCAGCATGCCTGATTGCCAGGCAAGCGTGTCGACATTGACGCGGTTGGCCATCACTTCGGCCTCGGGGACGGGTGTGTGGCCATGCACCACGATCTTCGGGAACAGGCCGGTGTAATCGTGGAAAACGTCGCGGATCCAGATCAGGTCCTGCGGGTTCTGCTTGTCCAGCGGAATGCCTGGCCTGATGCCGGCATGGCAGAAGAAGAAATCGCCTGATGTCACCGAGAACGGCAGCGACCGCAGGAAATCGACATGGCCCGGTGGCATGGCCTCGAGCAAGGCCTGATGTCCCCGCCTCATCGTCTCCATCTTGCCGAACCAGCTAGCGTCGGCGGTCAGCGACACGCCATAGGACAGCGCTGTCTGGACGCCGCCAAAGCGCATGAAAAGCCCTTCCGGGTCGGGGGTTCCCAGAAAATCGAGAAAGCCGATGTCATGGTTGCCGGCGAGCATCAGATGGCGCGGATCGCGTTCTCGGGCCTTGATCAGGAAATCGATGACGCCTTTGGAGTCCGGCCCGCGGTCGACATAGTCGCCGAGATGGATCACCCGCCAGTCGCGAGCCGGTTTCCATTCCAGCTCGCTCTCGATCCGCTGGTGCATGGCGGCCAGCAGGTCGAGTCGGCCATGCACGTCGCCGATCGCGTAAAGACGCACACCCTCCGGCCCATGCGCGTCGAGAAAATGGATGCCGGGTTCCGCCAACGCCTCGTGGTCTCCGTGGTCAGGCTGTCACCGGACCCTAGCGCCGGAGCTGGTCCTTGCCCATGTCGGTGACCAGACGCTTTCCGCACAGCGCCAGCGTGATGTCCATCTCCTTGCGGATGATTTCCAACGCTTTGGTAACCCCTTCCTTGCCGAGCGCACCGAGGCCGTAAAGAAATGGCCGGCCGATATAAGTGCCCTTGGCGCCGAGGCAGAGCGCCTTCAGCACATCCTGGCCGGAGCGGATACCACCGTCCATATGCACTTCGATCTGGTCGCCGACCGCGTCCGCGATCTCTTCCAGCGCCATGATCGAGGACGACGCGCCATCGAGCTGGCGCCCGCCATGGTTGGAAACCACGATCGCGTCGGCTCCGGTCTTGGCCGCCATCAACGCATCCTCCTTGTCGAGGATGCCTTTCAGGATCAGCTTGCCGCCCCAGCGCTCCTTGATCCAGGCGACATCCTTCCACGACAGCTGCGGGTCGAACTGCTCCGTCGTCCAGGACGACAGCGAAGAGACGTCGCCGACACCCTTGGCGTGGCCGACGATGTTGCGGAAGGTGCGGCGCTTGGTGCCGGCTATTCCCAGGCACCAGCGCGGCTTGCTGGCCAGGTCGATGATGTTGGCCAACGTCATCTTGGGCGGCGCCGAGAGCCCGTTGCGCACGTCCTTGTGGCGCTGGCCGAGGATCTGCAGGTCGAGCGTCAGCACCAGCGCCGAGCATTTCGCCGCCTTCGCCCGGTCGATCAGGTCGAGCACGAAATCCTTGTCGCGCAGCACATAAAGCTGGAACCAGAACGGCTTCTTCGTCACCGAGGCGACATCCTCGATCGAGCAGATGCTCATCGTCGACAGGGTGAACGGCACGCCGAATTCCTCGGCCGCCTGCGCCGCCAGCATCTCGCCATCGGCATGCTGCATGCCAGTCAGGCCGGTCGGCGCCAAGGCCACCGGCATCGACACCTTTTGACCGATCATGGTCGATTCCAGCGAGCGGTTGCTCATGTCGACCAGCACGCGCTGACGGAACTTGATCTTCTGGAAGTCTTCCTCATTGGCGCGATAGGTGCTCTCGGTCCATGCGCCGGAATCGGCATAATCGAAGAACATCTTGGGCACGCGCCGGCGGGCGAGGTCCTTGAGGTCTGCGATGGTGAGAATCTCGCTCATGATGGTCCCCGCTTGGATCGAATTGACTAAAGCATGATGCCGAAAAGTGTGAAGCGGTTTTCGGATGACATCATGCTCTATGAACGTCTGCGTGCCGGTTCGGTGTCGCCGGCTTCCGAGCGTTGCCGCAGCCTGAGCCGCGACACGCGTTGCCAGTCGCCGCTGCGCTCGGCTTCGGCCATCGACCGCTCGACATAGGTCATGTGGTCCATTGCCGCTTGTCGGGCGCCAGCCGGATCGCCGGCTTTGACCGCGGCATGGATTGTCTTGTGCTGCGCCAGCAGCGCCTCGCGCGCGCCGGGCACGGTGAACACCAGCAGCCGGTTCTGGAACACGCCTTCCGACAAAAGCCGATAGCAGGAGCGCAGCGTGTGCAAGAGCAGGATGTTGTGCGCGCATTCGCAGATCGCGTGATGGAACTCGACGTCGATTTCGGCCTCGTCGTCGAAATCGCCAGTGCGATGCGCCTCGTCCATGCGCGCCATGATGCGGTTGAGCAGCGCAAGGTCCTCCGGCGTGGCGCGCCGCGCCGCATATTCGGCGGCTATGCCTTCGATCTCGCGGCGGTATTCCAGATAGTCGGCCACCGCCTTGCGATGCATCG
The DNA here is from genome assembly GCF_056403815.1 of Mesorhizobium sp. P2_E9. NCBI lineage: Bacteria > Pseudomonadati > Pseudomonadota > Alphaproteobacteria > Hyphomicrobiales > Phyllobacteriaceae > Mesorhizobium > Mesorhizobium sp. P2_E9. The sequence continues at coordinate 96,835 of NZ_JBFUET010000010.1, read as the reverse complement.
AGATCAGGTCCGCCACCGGCTTGGTGAACAGCTGGCCGATAATGTCGGCGACATGCGTGCCGCCCCCGGCCTTGGTCGTCAGCAGCCCACGCCCTTCCAGCGCCTTCAGCGCGTCGCGCAGGATCGGCCGCGACACGTCGAACTGGCGTGCCAGCTCGCGCTCGCCCGGCAGCCGGTCGCCGGTGCGCAGCACGCCTTCGAGGATGAGGCTCTCGATCTGCTGCACCACCTCGTCGGCGGTGCGCGAATGCTCGATCCTGGAAAAAATGTCGCTCAACAGCTGTGCCTGGGAATTGAACCGGTGTCGCGCAGGATAAAGCCTGCGTCGCCAACTGGTCAAATTATTTATCCAATTGGTCGAAGTGGGTCGGTTTTGCCGCCCGAAGCTATATCGTCTTCGGCTAAACTTTGCTGTTTGCGTCATCTGGCTATTGGCTCTAGAGGGACGCCAACGCAAGAGGGTTCACAGAAACCCGGGGGACAAGCCGTGTCAGACGACCCGTCCAATCTCGAGTTCCAGCCGCGCGCCAAGGGCAGCGTCATGGGTTTCCCTGCGCATGAGGGCCGGCCTGGTGCGCTGGGCGAGGTCCATGCCCGGCCGCATCCGCTGATCGAAAAGCCGCGCGTGCTGGTGCAGCTCGCCTTCATGACCGAGGGCGGCTCCGGCGTTGACCATGCCGTGCTATCCGAACTGTCGCGGCGTCTCGGCATTGCGGCACCCGACCGCCAGGCCCGCCACCATGCCATGAAGTGGGGCAAGGGCTCACTGCGCTGGGAGCGGCACACGGAATTCTCGACCTATCTGTGGGAAGGCCCGCTTTCCGAAAGCGGCAGGACGCAGGAGGATACCCCCTTCGGCAACGGCTTTTCGCCGCCGGGCACCGTCATTTCGGGCATCCGCCTGGAAATCCGCAAATGGACCCAGACGAGCGAGCGGCTGATCGCGGCTTTCGATCCGACCAGCCTGTGCTACTCGCTGGTCGAGCGCGGCAATGCGGCCATCGTCACCGATTTCCGCCAGGACGGCGACGGCATGACCCGCATCCTGGTGCTCGATCGCGGCCTGACGCCGGCACGGACCGGGGCGCTGTCGCAGCGGCTGATCGACATCGAGACCTACCGCACATTGGCCATGCTTGGCCTGCCACTGGCGCTGACCTTGTCGGGCCGCGCGCGCCGCATCGAGGACAGGCTCGCCCAGACCACGCTGGAAATGAAGGTCGCCGAAACCCGCGACAGCCAGACCTTACTCGCCGACCTGACGGAACTGGCGGCCGAGTTGGAAGCAGACGCCGCCTCCAGCCTGTATCGCTTCGGCGCCAGCCGCGCCTATGACGGCATCGTCGTCGAGCGGCTGGAAGCGCTCGAGGAAGAGGCTGTGCCCGGCTACGACACCTGGGGTGGGTTTTTGCAGCGCCGCGTCGCGCCTGCCATGCGCACCTGCCGCTCGGTCGAGGAGCGGCAGGCCAATCTGTCGCGCAAACTGACCCGCGCCACGACGCTGCTGCGCACCTGGGTCGATGTCGAGGTCGAGAAGCAGAACCGCGACCTGCTCGCCTCGATGAACAACCGCGCCCGCCTGCAACTGCGCCTGCAGCAGACCGTCGAAGGCCTCTCGGTCGCCGCCGTCTCCTACTATGTCGTCGGCCTCATCGGCTATGTCGCCAAGGGTGCCTCGATCTTCGGCCATGCCTTCGCGCCGGAGGTCGTCACCGCCGCGTCGGTGCCGGTCGCCATCCTGCTGGTCTGGTGGGGCGTGCGCCGCGTGCGCCGGATGCATTCCGAACCGGCGAAGCATCCCGGCGAATAGCGGCAGATTGCCGCTGCGGAAGCTTGTCCCGACCTTGATGCCGGAGGCCGCATCACCGTAGCGTTTGCAAAGAATGCGCCTCACTGGTAAAAGATTTTGACCAGTCAAGCAAAGTGAGGCTGCAGATGTCCGGCCTGGCCATGCCGAAACCAGACGAAGCCACGCTGCGCCGGCGCGACGAGATCGTTGCCGACATGCGCATCATCGTGCCGGGCGAGGGCGTCGTTGACGCGACCAATCAGATGCGCGCCTTCGAGAGCGATGGCCTGACCGCCTACCGCCAACTGCCGCTGGTCGTCGTGCTGCCCGAAACGGTGGCGCAGGTTTCCCGGGTGCTGAAATACTGCAACGACCGCAACATCCGCGTCGTGCCACGCGGCTCCGGCACCTCGCTGTCGGGCGGCGCGCTGCCGCTGGAAGATGCGGTGCTGCTGGTCATGAGCCGCTTCAACCGCATCCTGGCGATCGATTTCCCCAACCGCATCGTCGTTGCCCAGCCGGGCGTCACCAATCTCGGCATCACCACCGCCGTCGAGCAGGAGGGCTTCTACTACGCCCCCGATCCATCCTCCCAGATCGCCTGCTCGATCGGCGGCAATGTCGCGGAAAATTCCGGCGGCGTGCACTGCCTGAAATACGGCCTCACCGCCAACAATGTGCTCGGTATCGAGATGGTGCTGATGAATGGCGAGGTGGTGCGGCTCGGCGGCAGCCATCTCGACGCCGAAGGCTACGATCTGCTTGGTGTGATGACGGGTTCCGAAGGCCTGCTCGGCGTCGTCACCGAGGTCACGGTCCGCATCCTGAAGAAACCGGAGACGGCGCGCGCGCTGCTGATCGGCTTTCCGACCAGCGAGCAGGGCGGCCAGTGCGTCGCCGACATCATCGGCGCCGGCATCATTCCCGGCGGCATGGAAATGATGGACCGGCCGGCGATCCAAGCGGCGGAGGATTTTGTCCATGCCGGCTATCCCCTCGATGTCGAGGCTTTGTTGATCGTCGAACTCGACGGGCCGGGCGTCGAGGTCGATCATCTCATCACTGCGGTCGAGGCGATCGCCATCCGCAACGGCTCGACCACCTGCCGCATCTCGCAGTCCGAGCAGGAGCGGCTGAGCTTCTGGGCCGGCCGCAAAGCGGCCTTCCCCGCGGTCGGCCGCATCTCGCCCGACTATTACTGCATGGACGGCACCATCCCGCGCAAGGAACTGCCGCGCGTGCTGGCCGGCATGCGCGAACTGTCGGAAAAATATGGCCTCGGCGTCGCCAATGTCTTCCACGCCGGCGACGGCAATCTGCACCCGCTGATCCTCTACGATGCCAATGTGCCGGGTGAACTCGACAAGGCCGAAAGTTTCGGCGCCGACATTTTGCGGCTCTGCGTCAAGGTCGGCGGCGTCTTGACCGGCGAACATGGGGTTGGAGTCGAGAAGCGCGACCTGATGCCGGAAATGTTCAACCAGATCGATCTCGACCAGCAGATGCGCGTCAAATGCGCCTTCGATCCCAACCATCTGCTCAACCCGGGAAAAGTGTTCCCGCAATTGCGCCGCTGCGCCGAGCTTGGGCGTATGCACATTTCCGGCGGCAAGCTGCCATTTCCGGACATTCCGAGGTTTTGAGGATGACGGCTCAGGTCGATATGTTGGATCACGGCAGCTCCGCAATTGCGATTGGCGACTCTGCCACATGACCACCTTCACCCCGACCACGTCAGACGAAGTGCTCTCCTCGGTCGGCTGGGCGGTGGCGGAAGGCGCGCCGCTCGAAATCCTTGGCCACGGCTCCAAGCGCGGCATCGGCCGTCCGCTGCAGACCGAGCATACGCTCGACCTGTCGAAACTCACTGGCGTCACGCTTTACGAGCCCGCCGAACTGGTGCTGTCGGCAAAGGCCGGCACGCCTTTGGCCGAGATCCAAAAACTGCTGGCGGAAAACGGCCAGCAGCTGGCGTTCGAGCCGATGGATTACGGCCCGCTGCTCGGCGGCGAGCCGGGCAGAGGCACGATCGGCGGCGTGCTTGCCGCCAATCTCTCCGGTCCGCGCCGGCTGAAGGCGGGTGCGGCGCGCGATCATATCCTCGGCATCAACGTCGTGTCGGGCCGTGGCGAGGCCTTCAAATCCGGCGGCCGGGTGGTCAAGAACGTCACCGGCTACGACATGTCGAAGCTGATGGCCAACAGCTGGGGCACACTGGCCGTTTTCACCGACGTTACTTTCAAGGTGCTGCCATCAGCCGAGACCGAGGTGACGCTCGCCATCCGTGGGTTGCTCGACGATGCGGCCGCCGCAGCGATGGCGCTGGCGCTCGGTTCGAGTGCTGAAGTGTCGAGCGCCGCCCATCTGCCGGAGCGCATCGCCGCGCGCGTCGCCGGCGCCCTCGGCAGCGATGCCGCGACGCTGCTGCGCGTCGAAGGCTTTGGCCCGTCCGTCGCCTATCGCATCGCCGCGCTGAAGACGCTGCTCGGCAAGGCCGGGCTGCTGGAGGAGATTTCGGGCGAGGCTTCAAGGCTGATCTGGCGCGATGTGCGCGATATCAGGCCCTTCGCCGACGGCAGCGAGAAACCGGTCTGGCGCGTCTCGATGACGCCTGCCCAAGGCCACCAGATGGTGCTGACCCTGCGCATGCAGGCCGCCGTCAGCGCCTTCTATGACTGGCAGGGTGGGCTGGTATGGTTGCGCATGGAAGAGGGCGACCCGGAAGCCGCCCTGCTGCGCGGCCTGTTGCGCAAACATGGCGGCGGCCATGCGACGCTGGTGCGTGCCGCCCCCTCCCATCGCGCCGCTTTGCCTGTCTTCGAGCCGCAGCCGCCGGCGCTGGCAGCACTCAGCCAGCGGCTGAAGACGGAATTCGACCCAAAAAACATCCTCAATCCCGGCCGCATGGCCTAGGACATCAGCGATGCAGACTAATTTCTCATCCGCCCAGCTCGCCGATCCGCATGTCGCGGAGTCGGAAAAGATCCTGCGCAAATGCGTGCATTGCGGCTTCTGCACCGCCACTTGTCCAACCTATGTGACGCTCGGCAACGAGTTGGATTCACCGCGCGGGCGCATCTATTTGATCAAGGACATGCTGGAAAACGGCCGTCCCGCCGACAAGGAGATCGTCACCCATATCGACCGCTGCCTGTCGTGCCTTGCCTGCATGACCACCTGCCCGTCGGGCGTCAATTACATGCATCTGGTCGATCATGCGCGCGCCCATATTCAGGAAACCTACAAACGGCCACTGCTCGATCGCCTGACCCGCGCCATGCTGGCCTTCGTGCTGCCCTATCCCTCGCGCTTTCGCGCTGCGCTGAAACTGGCGAGACTGGGCAAGCCGTTCATCGGCCTGTTCGACAAGGTGCCGGCGTTGAAGCCGCTCGGCGCCATGCTCAAGCTCGCGCCGGCCTCGATCCCGGCAGCCTCGCCGATGGCCTCGCCGGGCGTCCATGCCGGGCAGGGGGCAAAAAAAGGCCGTGTCGCCATCCTCACCGGCTGCGCGCAGTCGGTGCTCGACCCCGCCATCAACGACACGACGATTTCGCTGCTCACCCGCCTCGGCGTCGAGGTCGTGGTGCCGCCTGGCGAGGGCTGCTGCGGCGCGCTGGTTCATCATATGGGCCGCGAGGAAGCCGCCTTGGCCTCGGCCAGGCAAAATATCGATGCCTGGACACGTGCCATCGACCAGGGCGGGCTGGATGCCATCATCATCACCGCGTCGGGCTGCGGCACGACGATCAAGGATTATGGCTTCATGCTGCGGCTCGATCCGGCCTATGCCGACAAGGCCGCGCGGGTGTCGGCGTTGGCCAAAGACATCACCGAATATCTGGCCGCTTTCGACTTGCCCGAGCCGGTGCGCAAGCCGGGCACCATCGTTGCCTATCACTCGGCCTGCTCCATGCAGCACGGCCAGAAGATCATCCGCCAGCCGAAGGAACTGCTGGCCAAAGCCGGCTTCATCGTGCGCGAGCCGCGCGAGGGCCATCTGTGCTGCGGCTCGGCCGGCACCTACAACATCCTGCAATCCGAAATTTCGGCCAAACTGCGCGATCGCAAGGTGAAAAACATCGAGGCGACAGGCGCTTCGATCGTCGCCACCGGCAATATCGGCTGCATCACGCAGATCGCGTCGGCCGCGAAGCTGCCCGTGGTGCACACGATCAAACTGCTGGACTGGGCCTATGGCGGTGAGCCGCCAAAATTGCTTTGATTGCGGCACACCCATTGGCGGGACTGCTGGCATGCCCAACTCAGACTCCGAGGAAATTGAAACGATCGTTCGGCTGCTGTCGGATCGATCGCGCGGGACTTTCCAAGCCCATTATGCCGAATGCGAAGCAATCATCGCTCGACATTTTAGGGACGGGTCCGAATTCCTGTTTGCACTGATCAAAGCGGCGGTAGAGGCGGATGTTCAGCAAATCACTCTGATTAACGACGCCGTTTCATTTCTCGACGACGCCCATCTGGCCCGCCTGGCATTTTTTCTGCAAGGGGAAGCGAAACGCGGCACAGATGTTGAAGACCTGTTGTCCCATGCCATGCTGCAGGCACCAGACTTGTTTCCAGACAGTGTGCTGGCCACCAGTTACGATTTCGCAGATTGGCAGGAACACGCCGATCCGCGTTCACCGCCAATCTGTCAACACTTTGTCTTCGAAGGCGGCTCTCCGGGCGACTCGCCCTTTCCCGCGCACCACAATCACCCCACCTGGCATCTGCCAACTATCGGACGGCCATATGCTGTCGGAGGCATGGGTTCGGCAACGTGCCCGATCTGCCGGCAGAAATTGACACACCTGGTTACCCTGGAGGATTTTGGAGACACAACGATATCTGTTCCTAGGCTCCGCATCGAAACCTGTACGAATTCTCTCGAACTGACCTACTATTCCCACGACGCTGCCGGCGTGCCGACACCGATAGCGCCGTTCCATTCCGCCTATGATTTCACATCGGATCCGGCCACAGCGGAAAGCACTGTCCGCCTGGCCCCCACACCGCAGCGCTGGCTCAGGCAGTCGTATGGGATCAGCAATTCAAGGCAAAATCTGTTTCGGCTTGGCGGGCTGCCGTCATGGGTTCAGGGGCCGCAATTTCCGCTTGCTCCCGGAACGGATAGGGAGATGAAATTTCTTCTCCAGTTCGATTCATTGGCCGGCTTCTTCTGGGGTAGCGGTGGCATGCTTTACGTTTTCTGGGATGAGGAATCCCGGATCACATGCCATGTACCGCAATACACCTGACGCAAGCAGCTACTCCGCCGCGAGCCTGTCCGCGGTGCCGTAAGTGGCCTCATAGAGCGCGCGCTGGCGGCTGAGCGCCACCATCGTGTTGCGCAGCAGGATCGCCACTGTGATCGGACCGACGCCGCCCGGCACCGGCGTGATCCAGGAGGCAACCTCGCGCACGCTTTCGGTGTCGACGTCGCCGACGATGCGGCTGGATCCGTCAGGCCCAATTTCGGAATTGATGCCGATATCGATGACGGCGGCACCGGGCTTGACCATGTCGGCCTTGATCAGCCGTGACTTGCCCACCGCGACGAACAGCGCATCGGCACGGCGGGCATGTGCCGCGACCGATCGCGTCATATGATGGCAGACCGTCACCGTCGCGCCTTCGCTCATCAGCAGGAAGGCGATCGGCTTGCCGACGATTTCCGAATGGCCGACGATGACCACTTCCAGCCCCTTGAGGTCGAGCCCGGTTTCCTTGAGCAGTTCGACCGAGGCCGCCGCCGTGCAGGGCGCCAGGTCGAGCTGGTTGTATACGATGTTGCCGATCGAGGCCGGATGCATGCCTTCGACATCCTTGAGTGGATGCACGGCCGCCTGCAGCGTCCTGATCGGAATATGTGCGGGAACAGGCCGCTGGATGATGATGCCGGTGACACGCGGATCGGCGTTCAGGCCGTGGATGGCCGCTTCCAGTTCGCCTGCGGTGATGGTGGCGGGGAAACGCCGTTCCTCGAAATCGATGCCGGCGAGCTGAGCCTTGGCACGCTGATTGCGCACATAGACGTCGACCGCATCGGTATCGCCGACGGTGATCGAGATCAGCTTGGGTGGAAAACCTTCGGCTTTGGCAATTGCCGCATCCTCGCGCACGGCGGCGATGATGCGCTGGGCTACCGGGCCGCCCTTGAGATAGCGGCTGTCGTCGGACAGGGACATGGGGTGGACTCTTTTTCTTGCGCTGGCGCCGACATAGCAAAAGACCGTCGAAAATGGCAGCACGAAAGCGAACCGCCATACCTTCTGCGCGACGCAACGACGCGGGGCCATGTCGCAGGCACTTGGACGCCGGTCAAAAAAGAAGGGCAGCGCGGTTTCCCGTGCTGCCCTTCTTGACCGACCGCATCCCCATACGGCCCGTCCCCCGTTATTCCTTCCGACCTCAGAAAACCAAGTGTTTCCCGATGAGGTGATTCGCTATCATATCACCTCGACCGTGGTTCCGACATTGACCCGTTCATAGAGGTCGACCACGTCCTCGTTGCGCATGCGGATGCAGCCTGACGACACCGCGCCGCCGATCGTCCAGGGCTGGTTGGTGCCGTGGATGCGGTATTCGGTGGTGCCGAGATAGAGCGCGCGCGCGCCGAGCGGGTTTTCCATACCGCCGGCCAGATAGGTCGGCAGATAGCGGCCCTTGGCGGCTTCGCGCTTGATCATCTCTGCTGGCGGGCGCCAGTCCGGCCACTCGCGCTTGTTGGTGATCTTGTGCGTGCCCGACCATTCGAAGCCGGGCTTGCCGGTGCCGACGCCGTAGCGCCGTGCCTTGCCGTTCTTCTCGATCAGGAAGAGGAAATTCTGCGTTGTGTCGATGACGATCGTGCCCGGCTTCTGCGGGCCGTCATAGGCGACTTCCTGCGGCAGGTAGATCGGGTTGATCTGCGGCCGCATGACCATGCGCTTGGCCGGCGCCTGTACGGCCGCCGTCTGCACGCGGTCTTGCTGCGCCGGTTGCGCATAGCGCAAGCGCGGCTGCTGCTGCACGATTTGGCGGTTCTGCCGCACGATGCCGGGCGCATTGCCAAGCTGCAGCACCCACGGGGCGGAAAGGTCGGGGCTCACCATCACGGGCGGCCTGTCGGCATAGCGGTCGCCAGCGGCTGCTTGCGTGACGCCGGCAAACGCAGCCACGGCGCCGAGCACGGAAAACAAAACTCTCTTCATCAGGAACGCACCTTGATCGTCTTGATAGAACCGGGTGGAAACAATGCTCCGGTTCGGCGATCATTGGCGCGCAAGCAGCAACCGAAACATGAATCGGAATGCGTAAAATGCGGAAGTGTCAGTAAACCTTTTGGTGTGGTTACCGCCGGGTTCAGGAATCTGGTAAAGCCGCAGTAAATGCAGCGCAAAAGCGCATTAACGAACGGGTTTTGGCTATGGAAAAGGAAAACACCGGCCTGCTCGCGGGTCCAGACGGTGTCGCGCGCTGCTTCTGGCACGGCAATCTGCCCGATTATCTGCACTATCACGACCATGAATGGGGCCGGCCGATGGCCGACGATCGCAGGCTGTTCGAAAAGATCTGTCTCGAAGGGTTTCAGTCGGGCCTGTCGTGGCTGACCATCCTGCGCAAGCGCGAGAATTTTCGCGAGGCCTTCGCCGGCTTCGACTACGACAGGGTCGCCGCCTTCACCGACAAGGATGTCGAGCGCCTGCTTGGCAATGCCGGCATCATCCGCCATCGCGGCAAGATCGTCTCGACCATCAACAACGCCAAGCGCGCCCGCGAAATGGTCGACGAGTTCGGCTCGCTCGCCGCCTGGTTCTGGAAATTCGAACCCGGCAAGGACGAGCGGCCCAAGGTTGTCGATCTCGCCCACCTGCGCGCCAACCCGACCACGGCGGTCTCGGTTCGGATATCGAAGGAGCTGAAGAAGCGCGGCTGGAGTTTTGTCGGCCCGACCACGGTCTACGCCTTCATGCAGGCCATGGGCCTGGTCAACGACCATCTCGAAGGCTGTGTCTGCCGCAAGGCGGTCGAGAAGGAACGGAAGGCTTTCAAGCGGCCGAAGTAGCTTCCTTCGCCCGTTCACGGGGAGAAGGTGCCGGCAGGCGCATGAGGGGCGGCGCGAACCTGCAAATGCTCGCGCTGACATTCCCCTATTTCTCAAACTTGCCCCTGTGCCCGCTGCCGTTGATATCCCACACCAGGCTGCGGCCGGAAATGGTCAGCACCAGGCCGCCAAAACCGCTGTCGTCGGGCGTGTGGTGCGTCGATGCCGAACTGCGGCCGGCCGGAATGGCCTCGACGGTCGATCCCTTCTTCACCCAGCAGCCCTTGCCGTACTGGTCGTTGGCGCCATAGGCCAGCATGAACTCGAAGCTGCCGTCTTTCCTGAGCAGCAGTTCGGAGCCGACCTCCATGACGCCACGCAGATAGTAGTGCCCGGCAAGGCCGGCGTCGCCCGGCTTGCAGCCCGCGGCGCTGGCCGGATTGGCCAACCCGAGTAAAAATGCGCAGCCAAGCGCGTATGCGTAGCCCAGTCGCATGCTCAATCCCCCGATCAAGAAAATATGGAACCCGACGAAGCGGGCGGTTTCAGGTGCCGTTGACGCTGGCCAGGAACAGCCCGGCGACGATCGCAACCACTGTAGCTACCGTGGGATAGATCACCAGCAGGCCGGTCACCAATGCGTCCCGCAGGGAAGGCCCCTTGCCGGTGTCGGCCGGTACATCGAACGGCCCGGCAGCTTGGCCAACCAGTTTCGGCGCATGGGTGCCGGCCGGGCGCAGGCGTGCTGGCAATTCGCCGGCATCGCTGTTGGCATGGAATTTCACTGCGCTGGTCATGTCCCGAACCCCTTCATGTCCTGCGCTATATCGGCCGCGATTGTGTCGGCACGATGCCGCGCCCATGGCGGGATTGTTTCATTTTCGGTGCGTTTCTGTTTCAAGGGGGTTCGACTCCTCCTGCTCTCACCGGGCGCGGTGCGAGGTGCCGACCCTTGCCGCTCCCGGCCGCATCAGTTAGGAAACGCGCGCTGCCGAATAGGAAATTCCTATCCGCGCAGCGCCACGAAACACCGGGTGCTCATCTCATGGCCGACAAATCGGAAAAGACGAAAGCGCGATTGCCGCGCGGTTTTGCCGACCGCAGCGCCGAGGACATCCGCGCCGTCGAGAAGATGATGGCGACGATCCGCTCGGTCTATGAGCTTTATGGTTTCGAGCCCGCCGACCAGCCGCTGATCGAATACACCGATGCGCTCGGAAAATTCCTGCCCGACCAGGACCGGCCGAACGAAGGCGTGTTCTCTTTCCAGGACGATGACGAGCAGTGGCTGTCGCTGCGCTACGACCTGACCGCGCCGACGGCGCGCTTCGTCGCCGAGAATTACGAGCGCCTGCCGAAACCCTATCGCAGCTACCGCTCCGGCTGGGTGTTCCGCAACGAGAAGCCCGGGCCCGGCCGCTTCCGCCAGTTCATGCAGTTCGATGCCGACACCATCGGCACGCCGGGTGTCGCCGCGGATGCCGAAATGGCGATGATGATGGCCGACGTGATGGAAGCGCTCGGCATCAAGCGCGGCGACTACGTCATCCGCGTCAACAACCGCAAGGTGCTGGACGGCGTGCTGGAGGCGATCGGCCTCGGCGGCGACGAAAATGCCGGCCGCCGGCTGACGGTGCTGCGCGCGATAGACAAGCTGGACAAGCTCGGGCCGGAAGGCGTGAAGCTCCTGCTTGGGCCGGGGCGTTGGGATGGCGGCAAGGAAGGCGAAGGCGACTTCGCCAAGGGCGCCGGGTTGAACAATGGGCAAGCCGAGGCGGTTCTTCAAGCAACCGCGAGAAATGCGCAGGCAGGCCAGGATTCCATGGTCAGGAACGCGACCTATCAGGAAGGCGTCAGCGAACTCGCGATCATCGAAGCGCTGGTCAGGGCGGCGGGATATGCCGAAGACCGCATCGCCATGGACCGCTCGGTTGTGCGTGGCCTCGAATACTACACTGGCCCCGTCCTCGAGGCCGAACTTTTGGCCGAAATCCCCAATGAGGACGGCCAGATCGTGCGCTTCGGTTCGGTTGGCGGCGGCGGCCGCTATGATGGTCTGGTCTCGCGCTTCCGTGGCGAGCCGGTGCCGGCGACGGGTTTTTCCATCGGCGTTAGCAGGCTGATGACGGCGCTGAAGAACCTGGGCAAACTCGACAGCGCCGATGTGATCGCACCGGTCGTCGTGCTGGTCATGGACAAGGATACGGACAGCCTCGGTCGCTACCAGAAGATGGTCGGCGAGCTGCGCGCCGCCGGCATCCGGTCCGAAATGTATCTCGGCGGCGCCGGCATGAAGGCGCAGCTCAAATATGCCGACCGGCGAAATTGCCCGGTCGCAATCATCCAGGGCGGTGACGAGCGCGCCAAGGGTGAGCTGCAGATCAAGGATCTGATCGAAGGCGCGCGCATGTCGGCGGAAATCACCGATAACGCCGAATGGCGAGCCGCGCGCCCGGCTCAGGTGACGGTGGCGGAAAGCGAACTCGTCGCCGAGGTGAAGAAGATCCTGGCGGCGCAGGCTGCTGACCGCGCGAAATAAGAGCGCGGCCAGTGACCTCCCGCTACCCCGCCATCGCAGCCGACATCATCAGCCTCTTCGCCGCGCGCAACACGCATGCGGTCGAGGTCGCCATATTGCAGCCGGCCGACCCGTTCCTCGACATGGCCGGCGAGGATTTGCGCCGCCGCATCTTCCTCACCGAAAGCGAGACCGGGCAGACACTGTGCCTGCGGCCGGAATTCACCATTCCGGTCTGCCTCGACCACATAAGTTCGCAGGCCGGCACCCCGCGCCGTTATTCCTATCTGGGCGAGGTGTTTCGCCAGCGCCGTGAAGGCGGCAACGAGTTCTTTCAGGCCGGCATCGAGGACCTTGGCGATCGCGACACGGCTGAAGCCGATGCCCGCTCGGTAGCCGACGCGCATGCGCTGCTGTCGCTGGTGCTGCCCGGTCAGGCGCTCACGATCACGCTCGGCGACCAAGGCGTCTTCGAAGCGGTGCTGGCGGCCCTCGGCCTGCCGCGCGGCTGGCGCATGCGGTTGGCGCGTGCCTTCGGCTCGGCGCCGATGTTGCAGGCGGCACTTGCCGATCTCGCCAATCCGCCGCGCAACGGCCAGCTTTCCGGCGAGGTCGCGTCGCTTGTCCTCGATGGTGATCTCGAAGGTCTTTCCACCCACATCGCCGGCGGCATGGAGGAAGCCGGTCTGTCGGCATCCGGCGGGCGCTCGCCCACAGACATTGCGCGGCGATTGATCGAGAAAGCCGAATTGCGCAGCGTGCGGCTGTCCAACGAAGCCTTTGCTGCACTGAAGAATTTTCTGGCGATCGACGTGCCACTCGATGGCGCGGCTGAGGCGCTGGAGACCTTCGCTGTTGGCGCCGGGCTTTCTCTGGGTGCCGCGCTGGAAAAATTCGCGGCCCGCGCCAGGGCGATCGAGGCGCATGGCTTGCCAACAGCAAAAATCCGCTACGACGCCGCCTTCGGCCGGCCGCTCGATTACTACACCGGTGTGGTCTTTGAAATCGCGGCGCAGGATGGCGAGCGTCCCCTGGCCGGTGGCGGCCGCTATGACCGGCTGCTGACGCTGCTTGGTGCAAAGACCGCCATTCCCGGTGTCGGTTTTTCCGTCTGGCTCGACCGCATCGAGGCGTTGCGGGAGACGGCACCATGATCACGCTGGCGATCCCGTCGAAAGGCCGGCTGAAAGAGCAGGCGCTGGAAGTGCTGGCCAGAGCCGGCCTCGCCATCAGCCTGCCCGGCGACGAGCGCAAATATCACGCCCGGGTCGAGGGGCTGGACAATGTCGAGGTCGCCTTCCTGTCGGCTTCCGAAATATCGGGCGAAATCGGCCAGGGCGCGGTCGATCTCGGCATCACCGGCGAGGATCTGGTCCGCGAAAACCTCGCCGACTGGGAGGCCCGCGCGGAAATCGTTGCCCGTCTCGGCTTCGGCCATGCCGATGTCGTGGTCGCGGTGCCAGAAATCTGGCTCGATGTCGACACCATGGCCGATCTCGACGACGTCGCTGCCGATTTCCGTCAGCGCCACGGAAGGCGGCTGCGGATCGCCACCAAATACTGGCGGCTGACGCAGCAGTTTTTCTCGCAGAAGCACGGCATTCAGGTCTATCGCATCGTCGAGAGCTTAGGCGCCACCGAAGGCGCGCCGGCGGCCGGACTTGCCGACGTCATCGTCGACATCACCAGCACCGGCTCGACGCTGCGCGCAAACCACCTCAAGGTGCTGGGCGACGGGGTTGTGCTGAGGTCGCAGGCCTGTCTGGTGGCGTCGAAGAAAGCTCGCGCCGCAGGCGATGAAGCCATCTTGCGCGACATTATCACGAAGATGAGTGCCCTCCCTCCTCCTTGAGGGGAGGGTGGACAGCCGCCGAAGGCGGATGGACGGGTGGGGTCATCGCGGCAGTGCTCGACGTCAGACGACCCCACCCGCCTCGCTCCGCTCGGCACCCTCCCCTCGAGGGGGAGGGATCGACCATCGACAGGATTTCCACTGCCTCGCCGGGCTGATAGACTCGGGCGCGCCTGGGAGGAAACAGCGATGCCGGTCAATCTCGACGAGCTGAAGAACGCCACCAATCTGCGCGGCCGCGGCGCGCGCGCCGGCAGCGTCTTTATCGCACCCGTCGATGGCAGGGCGCATGTCTCGGGCGAGCGCAAGGTGCCGCTGCTCGACAAGACCATTCCCGAGCTTTTCTCCGACACCGCCAGCAGATACGCCACACAGGATGCCGCCGTCTTTGTCGGTCAGGACAAGCGTTTCACCTGGAGCGAACTGTCGGACACGGTGGACGCGCTGGCCGCCGGTTTCCTGGCGCTGGGCCTCGAAAAAGGCGACCGCGTCGGCATCTGGTCGCCCAACCGCTGGGAATGGCTGGTGACGCAGTTCGCCACCGCCCGCATCGGCCTGATCCTGGTCAACATCAATCCGGCCTACCGGCTGACCGAGCTCGACTATGCGCTGAACAAGGTCGGCTGCAAGGCGCTCGTCACCGCGGCCAGCTTCAAGACCTCGGACTATCTCGGCATGATCGAGACGCTGGCGCCGGAGATCGCCACCGCGACCCCCGGCAAGCTCAAGGCGCAAAAATTGCCTGATCTGAAGATCGTCATCCGCATGGGCGAGGACAATTCGCCAGGCATGTTCAATTTCGCCGACGTGCTGGCCATGGCCGGCCGCGATGAGCATGACAGCCTCGACCGCATCTCCGAGGGACTGAAGCCGAACGACGCGATCAACATCCAGTTCACCTCGGGCACGACGGGCGCGCCCAAAGGCGCGACGCTGACGCACCACAACATCGTCAACAACGGCAATTTCGTCACCTCGGCGATCAAGCTCACCGTCGACGACCGGCTCTGCATCCCGGTGCCGCTCTATCATTGCTTCGGCATGTCGATGGGCACGATGGGCTGCGTGTCGAAGGGCGCGACGATGGTTTTCCCGGGCGAGGGTTTCGACCCGGGCGCGACGCTGAAGGCCGTGGCGCAGGAACGCTGCACCGGCCTCTACGGTGTACCGACCATGTTCGTCGGCATGCTCGACCATGCGGATTTCGCGACCTTCGACCTCTCCAGCTTGCGCACCGGCATCATGGCCGGCTCGCCGTGCCCGATCGAGGTGATGAAGAAGGTGGTGTCGCTGATGCATATGTCGGAGGTGACCATCGCCTATGGCATGACCGAGACCAGTCCTGTGTCCTTCCAGAGCGGCGTCGACGATCCCCTGGAAAAACGCGTCTCTACGGTTGGCCGCGTCCACCCCCATGTCGAAGTGAAAGCAATCGATGCCGACGGCGCCACGGTTGCCGTCGGCGCGCCGGGTGAATTGTGCACGCGCGGCTATTCGGTGATGAAGGGCTATTGGGACGACGAGGAGAAGACCCGCGAGGCAATCGACAGCGACGGCTGGATGCACACCGGCGACCTCGCCACCATAGACGCAGAGGGCTATTGCAACATCGTCGGCCGCGTCAAGGACATGGTCATTCGCGGTGGCGAGAACGTCTATCCAAGAGAGGTCGAGGAATTCCTCTATCGCCATCCCAAGGTCAGGGAGGTGCAAGTGTTCGGCATTCCCGATGCCAAATATGGCGAGGAGCTGTGCGCCTGGATCGTGCTTAAGCCCAACCAGATCGCCACCGAGCAGGAGATCAAGAACTTCTGCGCCGGCCAGATCGCCCACTACAAGATCCCCCGCCACATCCGCTTCCGCACCGAATTGCCGATGACGGTGACCGGCAAGCCGCAGAAATTCCTGATGCGCGAAGCGATGGTGGAGGAGCTTGGACTGGTGACGCAGAAGACGGCGTGAGGGGTGGGCGCCTCGATTTTGTCGTTGCGCTCAATATTGCCAAGGTCGCGCGACCTTGCGGCATCTTCAGGAGCCGCAGGTCGGTGTCGTTTGCCGGAGTCGAACGCCGGGCGATGGGCTTGCCGGCTTTGCGATGACCCGGCTTTGCGATGACATTGGCTGAGGCGCTCCCCACAGGCTTCCGCAAGGTTCGCAGAAACATATGGGGGCTTGAATGACTGGTTTTGGACGATCGGCGATTTCCTACGCGATGCCCCTCGCTGCGCTGGCGATGGCCGTCGCGGTCAGGGCCAGCGGACTGTCGGTAGACGTAGGTTCGCCGAGCACCAGGATCCTTGTCGGTGCGCTGTCGTGTGCGATCATGTTCGTCACCATTTTCGTGGTGCTCGACCACGCCGAGGCGGTGGCTCGGAGGGTAGGGGAGCCGTACGGCACGCTGGTACTGACATTTGCCGTCACGGCAATCGAAGTGTCGATCATTGTTTCCATGATGCTGCATGGAGAGAACAACCCGACGCTGGCACGGGAGTCCGTCTTCTCGACGGTGATGATCACATCCACCGGCGTTGTCGGCATGTGTCTCGCGCTTGGCGGCTGGCGTCATCGCAAGCAGGCCATCGTGCGGCAAGGGACCAGTGCCTATCTGGCGGTTCTGATCGCGTTGACCGTCATGACGCTTATTCTGCCGACCTACACCCAGACCACGGATCCCGGCACGTTTTCGGCAGCCCAACTTGGTTTCGTCAGCGTCCTTTCAGTGCTGCTCTATGCAAGCTTCGTGTTCGCGCAGACCGTCCGGCACCGGGAAGACTTTACCCAGGGACAACCACACGACGTTTCGGTGCGCGCTGCCCCTCACGAGAACATCTCTGCCAGCGCTCTGTTGCTGATCGCCGGCCTGATCGGAATTGTCATGCTCGCCGAGCAGGTCGCGGCAAGCGTCGAAGATGCGCTCGTTGCCTACCAGGTGACCCAGACTGACAGCATTGTCGGGGCAATGATCGCGGGGCTGGTGTTGATGCCGGAGGCCATTTCGGCGGTGCGCGCTTCACTCAACAACGAGCTGCAGCGCGGCTTGAATGTCGCGATGGGTTCGGCTTGCGCCACGATCGGCCTGACCATACCGGGAGTAGCAGCCGCCAGCCTGCTGACCGGGAGAGGACTGACCCTGGGGCTGCCGGCTGCTGATGCGGTCCTTTTGGTCTTGGCACTTGTCATATGCAATGTAAGCTTCAGCACTGAAAGAACGACGTTCTTGACCGGAATGGTCCATCTTGTAGTATTTTTTACCTATGTATTTCTGATATTTATACCATGAGAGCTTTGGTGTAAGCGAGCGCCACGGGCGGCATCCTTCGCTGCCTCAAACCCCTGATTTGAGGTGGTCGATGAAGGCGCGCAGTTTCGGCAGGATCTGGCGCTTGCCGGGATGGTAGAGGAAGACGCCCGGCGTCGTCGCGGCGATGGCGTCCAGCACCGGCTCGAGTTTTCCCTGGCCTATTGGACCTTCGGCGACGGGCCGAGGGATCTGCGCCAGCCCGATCCCACGCATCGCGGCCCCGATTAGCGTCGGATAGTCGTGGGCGATCAATGGGCCTGAGACCATGGCCTCGATCGCCTCGTTGCCGTCGACGAACGTCCATGGCGCAATGGCGCCGTTCGAACGGCGCAGGCGCAAGCAGGCGTGATTGCGCAAATCGTCGACGCGTTCGGGGCGGCCATGGCGCTCGAGATAGTCCGGGCTGCCGACCACCACGAACGGGAATGACGGGGTCAGCCGCACCGCCACCATGTCGGTGGCAATGAACTGGCCGAGGCGGATGCCGGCATCGAACCCGCCGGTCGCCAGATCGACCATCTCGTCGCTCGCGGCAATCTCCAGTTCGACTTCGGGATAGGCCTGGCAGAACGACGCGATCACCGGCTCCAGGATCAACGGCACGACGGCGCGCGGCACCGACAGGCGCAGCAGGCCGGTCGGCCGCCGGCCGACATCGCGCGCGGCCTCGCCGGCCGCGACAATCTCCTCGAAGGCAGGGCCGGCACGGTCGAGGAAGCGCTGACCGGCCTCGGTCAGGCCGACACTGCGCGTCGTGCGGACAAACAGCGCCGCACCGATGCGCGCTTCCAGCGCGCGCACCGCCTGGCTTACTGCGGATGGCGTCACGCCGAGATCGGCGGCGGCACGACGGAAGTTACGGCGCCTGGCGACAGCCAGGAACGCCTCGAGGCCCTCCAGTGCACCGCGCCGGACTGTGTAGCTCTGCTTCATAGGTTGTTGTGATTATACCGGATAGTCGAGTTGTGGAAGCGGGCTTAGGTAAGAGGCTGAAAGACAGGAGGCATCTTGCCATGACCGATGAACTTGCCATGACCGATGAACTTGATGGCGTGCGGGACCACTATCGCGCGACCGGCCTGACCGAGCGGCTGAAGGCGGTGCTGGCTGCCCTCGGCCCGGAGGATCAGCTTCTCACCCCGCAGCAACTGGGCACCCTCGACCAGTTTCACACCAGTGGGCTTGCGGCGACCGCCGAGCTTGCCCAATTGGCTGGCATCACCGCGGGCATGTCCGTTCTGGACGTCGGCTCCGGCATTGGTGGGCCGGCGCGCTTTCTCGCTGCGACCTATGGCTGTCGGGTTGCCGGCGTCGACCTTAGCGCGCCTTTCGTGGATGCCGCGCGATATCTGACCGAGCGCACGGGGCAGGGCGGGCAATTGTCGTTCCAGACCGCCAACGCACTGGAGCTTCCATTTGACGACGGACGTTTCGACATCGTGCTGCTGCAGCATGTGGCAATGAACATCTTCGACCGGGCGCGGCTCTACCGCGAGATTCGGCGCGTGCTGAAATCAGGCGGCAGGTTCGCCACCTTCGACGTCGTGTTGGGCGGCGGAGAACCGCACTATCCGCTTCCCTGGGCGCGAACGCCGGCGACGAGTTTTCTCCTCACAGTCGACGCGACGCGTGAGGCGATCGAACCGGCCGGCTTCAGCACGCTGGCCTCGCATGACGACACTGAAGTCGCCAAGGCCTGGTTCACGCAGTTGCGTGCCTCGGGTCCGCCGCCTGCGCCAAATCTCGGCGTGGTGATGGGACCGGACTTTGCCGAGCTTGCAGCCAATCTGGGACGAAATCTCATGGAGGGTCGGCTCGGCATCCTGACCGCCGTCTTCGAGGCCGCGTAGATCAACAGTTGACGGGAGAGCGGAATGTCAGCGGAAGTCATTTTTCAGACCCATCTTGTTCTGGGCTATGTCGCGTGGCTGCTTTGCCTGAGCGCGTATATCTGGCCGTGGCTCACATCGATAGAACGCGCCGCGGCGCAACGCGCCATCGCCACACTGCACAGCTTCCGCTTCTTCGGCCTCGTCTTCATCCTTCCGGGTATCGTCAGCCCCGATCTGCCCGCAAGCTTCGCCACCTTTGCCGCCTATGGCGACTTCGCTACAGGCGTGCTGGCCATGCTGGCGCTGCTGACAGTGCGGATACGCCAGCTCTTCTTGCCGTTCGTTGTCGCCTTCAACGTCGTTGGCATGGTCGACCTCATCGTCGACTATTACCAAGCCATCCAGGCCGACCTTCCTGCCCATGCGGGGTTACTGGGCGTCACCTACGCGATCCCGATCATCTACGTGCCGCTGCTGATGATCACGCACGTCGTCGCATTCTATTTTCTGACGCGACCGCACCAGAAAACGACGCGTGCCGTCACAGGCAATGCGGCTTCCTAGATTATCTGGGAGTCTCTGCGGGACTTTCGAGGCAATAGCTGCTTGCGAAAGCGGGATGCTGGTCGCTACGCCCCTTGCTGGCGACGGCCAGTCCGGCTCTCGCTCGGCCGCGGTGCCGAGCCTGGTTCCTGCACCAGCGGTCCGAGCAGCACCTCGCCAAACAGCGGCTGGTAGCTCCTGCGCACCGCCGGATCCTCCTTGAAGGAAAGCGCGTACTGGCCGATCTGGTGGAAATAGGTGATGCGGGCCCTGACCAGGCTTTCGTCCTCGGGATAGCCCATGGCGCGGAAGGAGCGGATCAAGAGCGCGATGCGCAGATCGTCCATGTCCTTAACCTCCTGCGTCAGCTTCTTCGACGTTCGCGACCAGTCGCGCACCGCCAGGTCAAGCAGCGGGCTGAACGGCGCCTCATCGACCCAGACATGCACGATGTCGGTGAAGAACTGCAGGCCGTCGATGTCGTGGATGTCGCGCATCGCCCAGAACGGCTCGCAGTTGGTGTTGCGCCATTCCTGCAGCAGGCCGTCGCGAAGGTCGGCCAGGCTGGCGAAGTGAAAATAGAAGCTGCCGCGCGTGACCTTCAACTGTTTGGAGAGATGGTCGATCTTGACCTCGCCGATGCCACGCTTCTCCAACACCTTGCGCGCAGCCGTGATCCAGGCCTCGCGGCTGAGCGTCTGCCGCGCCGCCTTCGCAGGCGGGGCGGCTGTCGAGAATCTCTTGGCTCTGGCCGGGGCGCTTTCGGCTTTCATCTGATCAAGACCTTCATCGCCATGCGCGGCGCCTGCAACCTGTTCGCCGGCTTCGATGCGCTTCGCGATTCTTCGAGTATCCATCTATCGCGGAACGCCAAGCTCAGGGCAATGCGCTGATCCGCTCCAGCATGAGCTCGAAGAACGGCGCCGGATCGATGCGCCTCAGGACGTTGCAGTTCCTGGTGCGGCCGGTCACGTGCCACCAGTCGACCACGGTCATGCCGATCGTCTCCGGCGAGACGATGTCGACCGTCACCGCGCACTGGCGCTGTTCATAGAGCTGCGGCGCCAAGAGATAGCCGGTGACGCAGGCATCATGGATGGGGCGCGCCGGCGTTTCGAATTTGTGTGTGCCGTACTGGCGGAAGAAGTCCGCCAGATTGGCGGCCTCGATCGCGGCACGGCTGCCGGTTGCGCGCAGGCGGTCGAGCCATTCGGGCGTCA
The DNA here is from genome assembly GCF_056403815.1 of Mesorhizobium sp. P2_E9. NCBI lineage: Bacteria > Pseudomonadati > Pseudomonadota > Alphaproteobacteria > Hyphomicrobiales > Phyllobacteriaceae > Mesorhizobium > Mesorhizobium sp. P2_E9. Next base: position 75,754 of record NZ_JBFUET010000010.1, on the reverse strand, counting down.
TCAGCGCGGTGTAGGTGCAGTCTATGCCTGCCATGGTCACGGGCACGCCGCTGTCGAACACCTTGTGCGCCGCATGCGGGTCGACGAAGATGTTGAATTCCGCGGCCGGCGTGGCGTTGCCGCCCTGGAAGAAGCCGCCGCCCATCAGCACGACTTCGCGCAGCCGGGGCACGATCCTCGGCTCCATGGTCATGGCCATGGCGAGATTGGTCATCGGCCCGAGCGTGCAGACGGTCAGTTCGCCCTCTGGCGCATCCATGATCGTGCGTACCAGATAATTCACCGCGTGTTCGCTCTGCAGCGGCGTCACCGGCTCGGGAAGGTCGGCACCGTCGAGGCCGGTCTCGCCGTGCACATATTCGGCGGTGATCAACTTGCGCACCATCGGCGCTGGGCATCCGGCATGGACCGGCACATCGGGCCGCCCGGCAAGCTCCACCACCTTCAGCGCATTCTTCGACGTCAGGGCAAGCGGCACGTTGCCGCCGACCGTGGTGATGCCGACCACGTCGAGCTCGGCCGGAGAGCCCAGCGCGAAGAGGATGGCGAAGGCGTCGTCCTGGCCCGGATCGGTGTCGATGATGATCTTGCGTGGTGCCATGTTTCAGCGCTCTTCCTTTTGCGATCGAAAGCCTATTGATGAGGCCGTTCGGATGTGTAGAAATACAGTACTGTATCTTATGTTCAAGACAGGGTGTTCGAAAATGGATGCACAAGAGCGCGGCGATTTTTCCGAAATTCCGATCCTCGACGTGTCAGCGCTCTATGGCGACGACGAGGGCGCGATCCGGGCAACGGCGGCGACGCTGCGCCGTTACCTCGAGACGATCGGCTTCCTCTATGTCACCGGGCATCCGATTCCCCGTGCCGATGTCGAGGCCGTGCGCGAAGCCAGCAAGCGCTTCTTTGCCTTGCCCGAGGCGGAAAAGACGAAGCTGAAGATCGACCGGAATTTCCGCGGTTATCTGCCTTTTGCCGGCTCGACCATCGTGACCTCATCGGTGGCCACCGTCAGCAAGCCCAACCAGAGCGAATCGATCTTCTTCATGCACGAGGTCGGCGCCGACGATCCAAGGGCTCTGGCCGACAAACCCTTGCAAGGCCCCAACCAGTGGCCGGACGAGGCAGCACTTGCCGGCTTCAGGGAGACAATCGAACGCTATGTCCAGGAAATGGGCACGCTCGCGCGCAAGATGGTCCGCGCCATTGCGCTCTCGCTCGGGCTGCCCCCCGACAGCCTGGACCGCTATTTCGAGCAGCCGACGACCTTCCTGCGGCTGCTGCACTATCCGACGCAGCCCCAGGAAGAGGGGCTCTTCGGCTCGGCGCCGCACACCGACTATGGTTTCATCACCTTGCTGGCGCAGGACAATGTCGGCGGCCTCGAGGTCAAGAACAAGGCCGGCGACTGGGTTCCAGCACCTCCGGTTCCGGATTCCTTCGTCATGAATGTCGGTGACATCCTGGCGCGCTGGTCGAACGACCAGTTCGTCTCGACGCCGCATCGCGTCATCAACCGGTCGGGACGCGAGCGCTATTCGCAGCCCTTCTTCTTCGATCCGTCCATGGACGAGACGATCGAAGCGCTGCCGGTCTGCGTGCCGGCCGGCACGCAGCCGAAATACGGGCCGGTGCTCTACGGCGACTATCTGATGGAGCGCATCGACAAGAACTACCACTATCGCAAGAAGAAGGCGGCGGAAGCGGCCAGCGCATAACGGCAAACAAACACGAGAAAGGGGAACAGCAATGAACGCATATCTGCGAATGACCGGCCTTGCGCTGGCGATATCCACAATGGCCTGGGGCGGGGTTTCCCGGGCCGCCGAGGTTGCGAAATCCACCGACGTCAAGCAGAGCGGGACGCTCGCCGTCGCCAACACGCTGGACTATGCGCCGTTCGAATATCTCGATGCCGACGGCAAGCAGACCGGCATCATCATCGAACTGGCCGGCGAAGTGGCCAAGCTCGTTGATGCCAAGCTGGATATACAGCGCACGCCATTCCCGTCGATGATACCCGGCCTGGCGGCCGGCCGCTTCAAGATTGCCTGGGAGACGTTCTCGGCCACGCCCGAGCGGCTGAAGCAGGTCGACTTCGTCATGTTCCTCAAGGCTGGCCTTGCCGTCTCGACCTCGCCCGACAAGAAGGCGAGCTTCAGCGGCGACACGCCGCTCTGCGGCAAGCGCATCGGCGTCTCGGCCGGCAGCGCCTCGGACTTCCTGGTCGACAAGCTCGGCAAGGAGTGCACCGACAAGGGCCAGGCGGCTATCGAGAAGTCGGTCTTCAACTCCTCGACCGATATCGTCCAGGCCGTGCTGTCCGATCGTGTCGACGCCCGCATGGACGATGCGACCGCATCGAGCTATTTCGAGGTGACGAGCAAGGGTCAGCTGGTGGTCCTGCCGACGCTTTACGAGGTCGCGCCACTCGGCATGGCGATCGCCAAGGACGACAAGGAGACCGCCGACATGATGGTGGCAGCACTTGCCGAGCTGTTCAAGAACGGCACTTACAAGGCTATCCTCGACAAGTACGGCATGGGCGCCTACGCGATCAAGGAGCCCTACTTCGTCGGCACCATGGACGCGCTTCGCGCCGAATAAGAATTACCGGCGCCTGATCCTGGGTCAGGCGCCGGCCAGCGATCAGGAGAGACCATTGATGGGCGTGGCCCACCCGACCGAGATCGGCGTCGAGCCCGGCGTTGCCGCCGCCGTGTCACGACTGACCGTCGTGCCGCAGCGCCGCTATGGCATCTGGGTCGGCACGGCGTTCGCCCTGCTGCTGGCGTTCCTGATCATCCGCGCTTTCGCCAGCAACCCCGCCTTCGCCTGGGGTACGGCCGCCGGCTACCTGTTCCATCCCTCGATCATGCGCGGCCTCGGCAACACGCTGGTGCTCACCGTCATCATCATGGTGTTGGCGATCGTGGTCGGCACCGTCGTCGCCATCATGCGGGTGTCGCCAAGTCCGGTGCTGCGCGCCTTCGCGGGTGTCTATGTCTGGTTCTTCCGGGGTGTCCCGGCCCTGATCCAGCTGATCTTCTGGTTCAACCTGTCGCTGCTGGTGCGCGAAATCTCGCTCACTCTGCCTTTCCTGGGCACGCTGTTTTCCGTGCGCACCAATGATTTCATGACCCCGTTCTTCTCTGCCGTGGTTGCGCTTTCGCTCTGCGAGGCCGGCTACATGGCCGAGATCATCCGCGCCGGCATCAAGTCGGTTCCGTCGGGCCAATCGGAAGCGGCGAGCGCGCTCGGCATGCCCTACCGCATGATCCTGAAACGCATCACTCTGCCGCAAGCCATGCGCTTCGTGCTGCCGCCGACCGGCAATGAGGCGATCAACCTCCTGAAGATGACCTCGCTGGTGACCTTCATTGCGGTCGATGACCTGTTCTATACCGCGCAAAGCATCTATGCGCGTACCTTCGAGACGATCCCGCTCTTGATCGTGGTCGCCTTCTGGTACCTCGCCGTGGTCAGCATCCTATCGGTGGGGCAGCATTTCCTGGAGCGCCATTTCGGCCGCAGCGACACGCGCCGTGAACCCCTGACGATGCGCGCCTTGCGCAATTTGATCAGCCTGCGTGGCGTTGCCCGATGAGCGACGTGAAGGCCGAAAACCGTGCCCGCTTCGGCGTACCGGTCGATTCCATGGTGTTCGCGCGCGGCGTGCGCAAAACGTATGGCTCGCTCGAGGTTCTCAAGGGCGTCGACTTCGACGTGCCCGAGGGCTCGGTCGCCTGCATCATCGGCCCGTCGGGATCTGGCAAAAGCACGTTCCTGCGTTGCATCAACCATCTGGAAAAACTCAGCGGCGGCATCCTCTTGGTGGACAGCCAGTTCGTCGGCTACGACCTCCAGGGCGACAGACTTTATGAGGTCAAGGACGATCTGCTCTGCCAGCGCCGGGCCGAGATCGGCATGCTGTTCCAGTCGTTCAACCTGTTCTCGCACATGACGGTGATGGAGAACCTGATCGAGGCGCCGACGCAGGTGCGGCGCATCCCGGCCGACCAGGCGAAGGCCGAGGCGGAAGTCCTGCTGCGTCGCGTCGGCCTCGCCGACAAGATCGACCGCTATCCGCGCGAACTCTCGGGCGGCCAGCAGCAGCGCGTGGCGATCGCGCGCGCCATGGCGATGAAGCCGAAGGTGTTGTTGTTCGACGAGCCGACATCGGCGCTTGACCCGGAACTGGTCGGCGAGGTGCTGCAGGTGATGCGCGATCTGGCCGAGAGCGGCATGACGATGGTCGTCGTCACCCACGAGGTCGGCTTTGCCCGCGAGATCGGCGATCAGCTCGTCTTCATGGACGGCGGTGTGATCGTCGAACGCGGCGCGCCGCGCGAGATGATTGCCAACCCGAAATCGCCACGAACCCGCGAATTCCTGTCCCGGGTTCTCTGACGCCTGTCATCACGCCGCCAACATCGCCACACCCAGCCCGCGAATAATCTTCGCCAGTTCCACGCACTCGCCATGCCTTGCATTGTTGCGCCGCCAGGCAAGGCAGATCATGCGTTGCGGCATCGGCTCCTGGAACGGCACGATCTTGAGGTCGGGGATGGTGCCGGCTGGCCCCGTCGCCATTTCGGGGATGAGCGTGACGCCGAGCCCATGCGCCACCATCTGCAACAGCGTGGTCAGGCTGGTGGCGCCGTAGCTGGCCATCGCCACCGGCTGCACGTTGCCGCAAACGGCGAGCGCCTGTTCGCGCAGGCAATGGCCTTCCTCGAGCAGCATCAGCCGCTCCAGTGCCGGGCTTTCGGGCGGCACCGGCGGTGAGGCGAAGGCCGGATCGCCGGCCGGCACGGCGAGGAAGAACCGGTCGGGGAACAGCGCCTCGGTAATCAGTCCGGGATGATCGAGCGGAAGGGCTGCGATGAAGGCGTCGAGTTTTCGCGAAGCGATGTCCTCGACCAGGGCAGCGGTGACCGCCTCGCGCAGTTCGAGCTGCATGGCAGGAAAATGCCTTTTCAACTCGGGCAGGGCGCGCGGCAAGAGATAGGGCGCGACGGTTGGAATGATACCCAGCCGGAAGCGCCCTTCCATGGCCGTGCGGCCACGCCGGGCTGACGTTTCGACATCACGTATGTCGGCCAGGATGCGCTCGATGCGCGGCAAAAGGGCGATCGCTTCGTCGGTCATGCGGACCGACTTGCCGCCGCGTTCGAACAGCCGGCAGTTCAACCGCTGCTCCATCTCCGCGATCTGCGAGGACAGCGCCGGCTGGCTGACACCGGCAAGCCTTGCCGCACGCCCGAAATGCAGCGTCTGCGCCAGCGTCTCGAAATAATGCATCTGCCGGACGGTCAATCCTATCATAAGAAAATCCTATCGAAAAAAACAGGAAAGGCAATTTGTCTTTATCGGTAAGGCGGCCTAGTCTGGAATCATTCCAGATTGGTGTGGTCGCTGGCCGCCCCCGAAATCTTGGCAAAGATCAAAACTCGGCAAAAAAATCGGAGACGAACATGGACGCGAAAACCGACGACACCAGCGCGGGCAAATGCCCTGTGGCGCATGGATCCACCGGCCGAACCAACCGTGACTGGTGGCCGAACCAGCTGAATGTTCAGATCCTGCACCAGCAGTCGTCGCTGTCCGACCCGATGGGCGAGGCGTTCGACTATGCCGAGGAATTCAAAAGCCTCGACCTCGATGCCGTCATCAAGGACCTGCATGCGCTGATGACGGATTCGCAGGAATGGTGGCCGGCCGATTTCGGCCATTACGGTCCGCTGTTCATCCGCATGGCGTGGCACAGCGCCGGCACCTACCGCATCGCCGACGGTCGCGGCGGCGCGGGAGCCGGCCAGCAGCGTTTCGCGCCGCTCAACAGCTGGCCTGACAACGTCAACCTCGACAAGGCCCGCCGGCTGCTGTGGCCGATCAAGCAGAAATATGGCCGCAAGATCTCCTGGGCCGACCTTCTGATCCTCACCGGCAACGTCGCGCTGGAATCGATGGGCTTCAAGACCTTCGGCTTCGCCGGCGGCCGCGCCGACGTTTGGGAGCCCGAGCAGGACGTCTACTGGGGTCCTGAAGGCAAGTGGCTGGCCGACGAGCGCTACAGCGGCGACCGCGACCTGCAGAACCCCCTCGGCGCCGTGCAGATGGGCCTGATCTACGTCAACCCGGAAGGGCCGAACGGCAAGCCTGATCCGCTGGCCTCGGCGCGCGATATCAGGGACACTTTCGCCCGCATGGCGATGAACGATGAAGAGACGGTAGCGCTCATCGCCGGCGGCCATACCTTCGGCAAGACCCATGGCGCGGGCGATGCGGCACTGGTCGGCGTCGAGCCGGAAGGCGCCGACATCGAGCAGCAGGGCCTCGGCTGGGCCAACAAGTTCGGCACCGGCAAGGGCGGCGACGCCATCGGCAGTGGTCTGGAGGTGACCTGGACGACGACGCCGACCAAGTGGAGCAACGACTTCTTCGACAACCTGTTCGGCTTCGATTGGGAATTGACCAAGAGCCCGGCCGGCGCCCACCAGTGGACGCCGAAGGGTGGTGCTGGCGCCGGCACCGTGCCGGACGCCCACAATGCGGCCAAGCGCCATGCGCCCGCAATGCTGACCAGCGATCTGGCCCTGCGCTTCGATCCGTCCTACGAGACGATCTCGCGGCGTTTCCATGAGAACCCGGATCAGTTCGCCGACGCCTTCGCCCGCGCCTGGTACAAGCTGACCCACCGCGACATGGGCCCGGTCGCCCGCTATCTCGGCCCGCTCGTTCCGAAGGAAGAGCTGCCCTGGCAGGACGTCATTCCGGCGGTCGATCATGTGCTGATCGACGAGCAGGACGCCGAAGCGCTCAAGGCCAAGATCCTGGCCTCCGGCCTGTCGGTGTCGCAGTTGGTCTCGACGGCGTGGGCGTCGGCCTCGACCTTCCGTGGTTCCGACAAGCGCGGCGGCGCCAATGGCGCGCGCATCCGCCTCAGCCCGCAAAAGGACTGGGCCGTCAACCAGCCGGCCGAGCTCGCCAAGGTGCTCGACAAGCTTGAGGCGATCCGCAAGGATTTCAACGCTTCGCAGACCGGCAGCAAGAAGGTCTCGCTTGCCGACCTGATCGTTCTTGGCGGCAATGCGGCCATCGAGAAGGCCGCCGGCCACAGCGTTGACGTTCCGTTCTGGCCGGGCCGCATGGACGCCTCGCAGGAGCAGACCGACATCCACTCCTTCGCGCCGCTGGAGCCGACGATTGACGGCTTCCGCAACTATGTCAGCGGCACGCAGCGCCAAACGGTAGAGGAGGCGTTGGTCGACCGTGCACAGTTGCTGACGCTGACCGCGCCTGAGCTGACCGTCCTCGTCGGCGGCCTGCGCGTTCTCGGCGCCAATGCCGGGCAGTCGAAGCACGGCGTCTTCACCACCAAGCCGGGAACGCTGAGCAACGACTTCTTCGTCAACCTGCTCGACATGGGCACGGAGTGGAAGGCGACGTCCGACGCCAAGGACGTGTTCGAAGGCCGCGACCGCAAGACCGGCGAAGTCAAGTGGACCGGCACCCGCGCCGACCTGATCTTCGGCTCGCACTCGCAGCTGCGCGCGCTGGCCGAAGTCTATGCGACGGCGGACGCCAAGGCGAAGTTCGCGAAAGACTTCGTCGTCGCCTGGACCAAGGTGATGAACGCCGATCGCTTCGATATCGCCGGCTGATCCGAGCCCAGGGACGAATAAAAAAGGCGCGGGCCCTGGCCCGCGCCTTTTTGCATTTCAGGCTTCGAGATCAATCCTTCTCGAAGACACGCGCCTTGGCGACGACGCCGGCGATGGCGCCACCGATCAGCGGTGCGACGATGAACAGCCAGAGCTGGCTGAGCGCGGCACCGCCAGTGAACAGCGCCGGGCCGATCGAGCGGGCCGGATTGACCGAGGTGCCGGTGACCGGGATCATGGCGAAGTGAATGCCGGCCAGCGTCAGGCCGATGACCAGCCCGGCAAACGCCGTCGAGTGCTTTTCAGCGGTCACGCCGAGGATCACCGTGACGAAGGTGAAGGTGCCGATTAGCTCCCACAGGAACGCTGAGCTCATACCCCATTTCGCCACGTCCCAGCCATTGGCGCCGAAGCCGGTGGTGTGGCCGCCGGCCTGGCCGGAAACGATGATCCACAGCGCCAGCGAAGCCAGGATGGCACCGATGATCTGCGCGATCCAGTAGGGGATGACATCCTTGGCCGGCAGCCGGCCGGCGAGGAAGACACCAAGCGTCACCGCCGGATTGAGATGCGCGCCCGAAATCGGGCCGATCGCATAGGCCGCGGCTATGAGGCCGATGCCGAATGCCAGACCGATGCCTTCCTGGCCGAGCGGCAGCGCGCCACCGAAGCCGCCTGTCACCACCGACGCCGTGCCGATGAACACCAACAGAAATGTGCCTAGAACTTCCGCCAGATAAGTCTTCATTGCCCTCTCCTCGTAGCGATCCGCCAGTCCGCGTTTTCCGCGCCGCGAATCATGGTGTGAAGAGTATTCCCAACGCAAAAACTTGGAAAGCAGAGCGGTTGCGCCACAGGCCGTGCTTGCAGTCGCCAGTTGTGAACATTAGAGACCTGTCATCTATTGATCGATCTGCTGTCGCCGGCCAGGGATATTTATGGATCGGACAGATTTCAGGCTGCCTCTTCGTCGCGAGATGGAGCGGGGTTCAATCCTGACGCGAAAGGCTCTAAGAGCAGGCGATAGATCTCGATTTGATGGAATGATGAATGCGACTGGGCGGACGGCTGGCTGCGGCCATCGAAGTGCTGGAGGACATTGGCCGGCGTCACCGGCCGGTGGCCGATGCGCTGAAGGATTGGGGCCTGTCGCACCGCTTCGCCGGTGGCGGTGATCGCGCCGCGATCGGCAACATCGTTTACGACGCGCTGCGCCACAAGCGCTCCGCCGGCTGGCTGCTCGGCGAAGACACGCCGCGCGCCATCGGCTTCGGCGCTTTGCTGCTCGAATGGGGCCAGACGGCGCAGTCGCTCAACGACGCGCTCGACGGCGACAAGTTCGCCCCGCCGCTGCTCAGCGCCACTGAGCTGCAGACGATCGCCGGTCGCCGGCTTGCCGACGCGCCGCCCGCGGTGCGGGCCGACATACCCGATTGGTGCGAACCGCTTTTCGAACGGGCCTTTGGCGAGGCATGGGTCGAAGAGGGCGCGGCGCTGGCGACGCGCCCACCGCTCGACATCAGGGTCAACACGCTGCAGGCCGATCGCGCCAAGGTCCTCAAGGAACTGGCCGAGACCGGGGCGCAGGCCGCGCGGATCGCGCCGCTCGGCATCCGCATTCCGCCCATCGACGGCGACGGCAGGCACCCGAACGTGCAGTCCGAGCCGGCCTTTCAGAAAGGCTGGTTCGAGGTCCAGGACGAGGGCTCGCAGATAGCGGCCGCGCTTGCCGGCGCCGAACCCGGCATGCAGGTGCTCGACTTCTGCGCCGGCGCCGGCGGCAAGACGCTGGCGCTGTCGGCAGCGATGGACAACCGCGGCCAGATCTTTGCCCATGATGCCGAGAAGGCGCGCCTGGCGCCGATCTTCGACCGCATCCGCCGCTCGGAAAACCGCAACGTGCAGGTCGTCACCAAGCCGGCTGAACTCAGCCCCCTCTCCAATCATATGGACATCGTGCTGGTCGATGCGCCGTGCACCGGCAGCGGCACCTGGCGCCGCCGTCCCGACGCCAAATGGCGGCTGACGCAAAGGCAGCTCGATGCCCGCAAGGGCGAGCAGTCGGCAATCCTCGATGCCGCCATGCTGTATGTCAAACCCGGCGGCCTGCTGGTCTACATCACCTGTTCGGTGTTCGACGAGGAGAATGGCGAGCAGATCGCTGCGTTTCGCGAGCGGCACAAAGGCCTTGCCCCGGTCGATCATCGCGCGTTGTGGGACGGCCATTTTCCGGGCCATGAGGCGGCCGCACGGATCGGCGCCGCCGGCGATATCTCACTGTCGCCATTGCTGAGCGGGACAGACGGGTTTTATTTCTGCGCGCTGCGCCGGAGCAGTTGAGATCCGCCGAATCCCCGGCCACTCGACCCATGACGGCCGACCGAGACGGATTGTTGCAGTGCAGCAATTGAGATTGCCTGCCGCCGATCCCTCTGCAATAAGCTTTGCCAGACAAACGAAGGCAATTGCGATGGCAGCAAAGATCGTACCGGCTCCCGACTATGAGGATCGCGTCAGGGCATCCTTCGCGCGCCAGCAGGCGATGGCGACGATCGGCGCCGAACTGACATTGGTGACCCCCGGCATCATCGAGATCGAGATGCCCTATTCGGCGGCACTGACCCAGCAGCATGGCTTTCTACACGCCGGCGTCATTTCAACAGCGCTGGACTCGGCCTGCGGTTACGCGGCGTTCTCGCTGATGCCGGAAAACTCCGGCGTGCTGACCATCGAGTTCAAGGTCAACCTTCTGGCACCGGGCAGGGGCGAACGTTTCCTGTTCCGTGGCTCTGTAACGAAGCCCGGCCGCACCATCATCGTCGCCGACGGCCAGGCCTATGCCTTTGCCGCCGACGGCGAGGCCAAGCTGATTGCCACCATGACCGGGACGATGATGACGGTGGTCGGCCGCGACGGGATTGCTGGGTGAGGAGCGGTCCGCGTAGCGGACGAAAAGCCCCCGAATGGGTTTTTCGAGCGACGAACGCCCGGAGCCATAGCGAAGGGCCGGGCGCCGGTGAGGGCACGCCGCTCCTCTTGTCGCCAGCGTAGGTAGTAGTGCAGGGTGGAGTAGGTCATGACCGGTAATGTTACGCGAATTGGCGGCAAGGACGTCCTCTTCGTCATGGCGGCGCAGGCCGAATATGGCCCGCATCTGCAAAAACTGTTCACGCCCTTGATGACGGGCGTCGGCCCGGTCGAAGCCGGTGTCCGGCTTGGCGCCGAACTGTCCTGGTTGAAATCCGAGAAGGCCTTGCCGGACCTCGTCGTCTCGCTCGGCTCAGCCGGCAGCCGGACCCTGGAACAGACCGAAATCTATCAGGCCGTCTCGATCAGCTATCGCGACATCGATGCTTCGCCGCTGGGTTTCGAAAAAGGCGCGACGCCGTTTCTCGACCTGCCGGTGAGCGTGCCGCTGCCGTTTCGTATTCCTGAAATCAAGCAGGCGACGTTGTCGACCGGCGGCGCCGTCATCACCGGTGCCGCCTATGACACGATCGCGGCCGACATGGTCGACATGGAGACCTTCGCCTCCCTGCGCGCCTGTCAGCTGTTCGATGTGCCCCTGATCGGGCTGCGCGGTATTTCTGACGGCGCGGCGGATTTGCGGCATGTCGGCGACTGGACTGAATATCTGCATGTCATCGACGAGAAGCTGGCCGGCGCCGTCATGCGGCTCGAACAGGCGGTCAGTGACGGGCTGCTCGTCGCCTGAGCGCAACCAGGGGTCAAGCCGCGAGGCTCTCCGGATCGCCGAAATCGATGCGCGAGATGCGCCCGCGCGCAGTGCCGGTCGCATCGATATAGTCGATAGCTCCCTGTGTGTGGTCGAGTTTCCAGGAGCCGATGGGGCCGTCCTGCCATTCGACCGTGTAACCATCGTCTTGCAGTGTCCAACGCCCATGGAAACGGCTGCCGTCCGGCAGCAGCATATGCGCCTGGTCTGCGGTTTCGTAGTGGATGAAGGCGCTTTTGCCGCCCATGTCCACGACATGCGTGGTGCCGATCATGATAATGGCCAGCGTATCCTTGTTCAGAATTGTCATTATCCCTGTCCAAAGGTTTGAGTTCGAAAGCGCTCGACGCAAGCAAAGTCGTCAAGTACCTTGACTATATGGAGTCGCAATAAAGTGGTCAAGGAGCTTGACGAAAAAACCGAAGCGCTGCCTGACCACGTCGGCTGGCGCCTGTGGCAGGCAAGTCGTGCCTGGCAGGCCGAATTCGCTGTCGCCATGCGCACCGCCGGCCACGGTTGGTTCACCGAAGCGCGCGCCGGGCTGCTGGGACATATCCCCCGTGGCGGCATTCGTCAGGCGGCGCTGATCGAGCGCTCGGCAATCTCCAAGCAGGCGGTCCAGCAATTGCTCGACGGTCTGGAGGCGGAGGGCGTGGTGCAGCGTCTGCCCGACCCGCGGGACGGGCGCGGCAAGCTTGTCGGCTACACGCGCAAGGGTCTGGATGCCTTGCGTGACGGCGACCGCATCAAGCTCCAGATCGAGCATGGCTACGTCGAGCGCATTGGCCAGAGGCGGTTCGCGGCACTGATGGACGCTTTGCGGACACTCGACGCCGGGCAGGCGGACGCCGGCGATAAAGAGGCCGGCGTTCAGTGAACGGCGCGGCTTTGTAACCCATTGCGCCGACTCGTTTCTTTCTCTAAACGCTCGCCATGACAACAGCCAATCACCCCGACACCGTCCTGATTGTCGATTTCGGCAGCCAGTTTACCCAGCTCATCGCCCGCCGCATTCGCGAGGCCGGCGTGTTTTCCGAGATCGTGCCGTTCCAGTCGGCCGAAGCCGCGTTCAAGCGCATCAATCCGAAAGCCGTCATCCTGTCGGGCGGCCCGGCCTCGACGTCTGATATAGGCAGCCCGCGCGCGCCGCAGATCGTTTTCGACGCCGGCGTGCCGGTGCTTGGCATTTGCTACGGCCAGATGGCCATGTGCGTGCAGATGGGCGGCGTCGCCGAAAGCTCCAACCATCGCGAATTCGGCCGCGCCTTCGTCGAGATCGAGAAGGACAGCCCGCTGTTCGAGGGCCTGTGGGCGACCGGCCAGCGCCATCAGGTATGGATGAGCCATGGCGACCGCGTCATCGCCTTGCCGCCGGGTTTTCAGGTGTTCGGCAAGTCGGAAAGCTCGCCCTTCGCTATCTTCGGCAATGTCGAGCGCAAGATGTATGGCATCATGTTCCACCCGGAAGTGGTGCACACGCCGGACGGCGCCAGGCTGCTCAGGAACTTCGTCCACAACATCGCCGGCATCGAAGGTGACTGGACGATGCGCGCCTACCGCGAACACGCGGTCGAGGCGATCCGCAAACAGGTCGGCAAGGGCAAGGTCATCTGCGCGCTGTCGGGCGGCGTGGATTCTTCGGTCGCGGCGTTGCTGATCCATGAGGCGGTCGGCGACCAGCTCACCTGCATCCTTGTCGACCATGGCTTGATGCGCAAGGACGAGGCATCAGGCGTGGTGGCTATGTTCCGCCAGCATTACAATCTGCCGCTGATCCTGGTCGATGCCTCCGAAAAATTCATCTCGGCGCTGGAAGGCGAGGTTGACCCGGAGAAGAAGCGCAAGACCATCGGTCGGCTGTTCATCGAAGTGTTCGAGGACGAGGCGAAGAAGCTCGGCGGCGCCGATTTCCTGGCGCAAGGCACGCTCTATCCCGATGTCATCGAAAGCGTCTCCTTCACCGGCGGCCCATCGGTGACCATCAAGTCGCACCACAATGTCGGCGGCCTGCCCGAGCGCATGAACATGCAACTGGTCGAGCCGCTGCGCGAACTGTTCAAGGATGAGGTGCGGGCGCTTGGCAAGGAGCTCGGCCTGCCCGAAAGCTTCATCGGCCGCCACCCATTCCCGGGTCCGGGCCTCGCCATACGCTGCCCGGGCGGCATCACGCGCGAGAAGCTGGAGATCCTGCGCGAGGCCGACGCTATCTATCTCGACGAGATCCGCAAGGCCGGCCTCTACGACGCCATCTGGCAGGCCTTCGCCGTGCTGCTGCCCGTGCAAACCGTCGGCGTGATGGGCGACGGCCGCACATACGAATTCGTCTGCGCGCTCCGCGCCGTCACCTCGGTCGACGGCATGACGGCGGACTTCTACCACTACGACATGGCCTTCCTGGGTGCCGCCGCAACCCGCATCATCAACGAGGTCCACGGCATCAACCGCGTCGTCTACGACGTGACGTCGAAGCCGCCTGGCACAATCGAGTGGGAATGATTCAGGCCTACCCAAACGCCGCCGAGAATACGCCAATCTGCGACGTAACGTACTGAAAACAAAAATGAATCCTTTCAGAGACAATCGGCGACAATCGGTACGCAGAGATTGGCTTTGACGGATCGCTTGACGGACCTTCCCCATATTGCCCACCCGAATTTTTCCAAGTACCGTCAGAGCCAACGAGGCTCGTGACGGTACTTTTTTGTGCCTTAAGGCATTGAAGATAAAAGGAATTTCCTGACACGCAGCCTCGAGATTGTACTGACGGTACTTTTCAGGAGGCAATGGGCATGCTGACGGACGTCGCCCTTAAGGCACTGAAACCAAAGGAGAAAGTCTACAAAATTGTGGACCGTGACGGCATGTATGTCCGCGTCATGCCCAGTGGGGCGATCTCGTTTCGGCTCGATTACAGGCTCAACGGACGGCGCGAGACGGTCTATCTAGGCAGGTACGGACGGGACGGAATCTCACTTGCCCTCGCCCGAGAGAAGTGTCTCGACGCGAAGCGCGCTATTGGCGAGGGACGATCGCCGGCCATCGAGAAGCAGCGCGAGAAGCGCCGCCTGAAAGAGGCGAAGAGCTTTGGTGAGTTCGGAGAGAAGTGGCTCGCTGCGGCGCCGATGGCCGACAGCACGCGCGCCATGCGGCGCGCCATCTTCGAACGGGAGCTTCTTCCGGTTTGGCGCAATCGCCTCCTGACGGAAATTACCCCGGACGACCTAAGGGTCCTATGCGGCAGCATCGTCGAACGTGGTGCTCCGGCGACAGCTATTCACGTACGAGATATCGTGAAACAGATTTACGGCTTCGCGATCCTGCATGGAGAGAAAGTCGCCAACCCAGCCGATGAAGTCGGACCCGCATCAATTGCGACTTTCGTGCCAAAGGACCGCTCGCTCTCGCCCTCCGAAATTCGCGTAATGCTGAAGCAGCTCGAGCACATCCCAACACTTCCAACGATCCGTTTGGGAATGCGGCTTTATCTGCTCACTATGGTGCGCAAGAGCGAGCTGCAAGACGCGGTGTGGGATGAGGTCGATTTTGAAAATGCGGTCTGGACGATCCCGAAGGAACGCATGAAGCGGTCGAAGGCGCACAACGTCTATTCGCGACTTCGAGGTGAGCCTCTGTCCCCGCGAGATTTCTGTAGAGCGGTACGAGAGGCAGTTCACCGAGATCGGGGCGAGCGGCGCAATCTTCCTCGGGCAGGGCGGGCAACATGAGCTGTTACAGGCGCTTGCCGTGCGTTTTCCGATAGTCGTCTGGGGGGCTGTATTGGCTGAGGCCCTCTATTGCGCCGTGGGCAGCGACAACTTCATCGGCGGCCAACTCGTGGGTGAAGAGCTCAAAGCACGGGAGCGAAAATCGATTTTGCTTCTTGGTAACCCACAGACCGAGCAGGTTCGTCTGCGTTTTGATGGCTTCAACGCAAGCTACGGTGCCGGTCAGCATCGTAGAATCGAGACGCTGCCTGTTGGCTTCTCCTACGAAGAAGCCTATCGCGCCGTTCTCAAGCGCATCAAAGATACGCCCAAGCGCGTAGACGGAATATTTGCGGCTACGGACACCCTGGCAATGGCTGCCATTCGAGCGGTTCGCGAGATCGGCCTAGTTGTGCCAGACGATGTCGCTGTGGTCGGCTACAATGATGTTCCGCAGTCTCAAGCTCTCGATCCGCCGCTCACAACCATTCGCGAGAATGACCGCCGCGCAGGCAGTCTGCTTGTCGAGAAACTCATGCAAATCCGCGATGGCGTACGCGCCTCCTCGGTCCGGTTGGACGTGACCCTGGTCCGTCGCGCCACCTGAAATCTCGTGCTCAGAGCTATCGGCTTGACTCCGGCGACCGGTCTGACGGACCTCCGGCATACGTTCGTTCCGACTTTTCAAAGTACCGTCACGACCCTCGGCCTCTTCATACCGTAGCATCAGACCCATCTATGGCCCGCAAGATCGGCCAGACGGTCGACGATCACATTCGGCCTGAAAGGAAAACGCGCCAAGTCCTTTGACGCGGTCGCACCGGTAAGAACAAGTGCCGATCGCATCCCGGACTCCAGGCCAGCAAGAATATCGGTGTCCATTCTGTCACCGACCAGCACGGTCTGCCCTGCGCTGACCCCCATTCTTTCCATCGCGCATCTGGTCATGAAGGAATTCGGCTTGCCGATGAAATAGGGCTTCACGCCGGTTGCTTTGGCAATCAGGGCAGCAACCGCCCCGCATGCCGGATGCAGCCCCTTTTCGGCTGGCACGGCGGGGTCCGGACTGGTCGCGATGAACCGCGCTCCTGCAGAAATTAGCTGCGCGCCTGTCGCGATCTCCTCGTAGTGATACGAGTCTGCGTCCCCGAGTACGACACAGTCAGGGGAAAATACCGTAAAGCGACAGCCCGCTGCCTGCAGCGCCGATATCAGCCCCTGATCGCCGATGGCATAGACCGAAGCGTCCGGAAGCTGTTGACTGACAAACCGCGCGGTTGCCAGGGCCGAAGTGTATATGTGGTTGGGTTCAACGGGAAAACCCATCCCGCGTAGACGGTGCGCGTGATCCTCCGGAGTGTACCTGGAATTGTTCGTGAAGATCTGGAAGGCCCGCTTATTTTCCACCAGGGCCCTGACAAAGTCGGCTGAACCCTCGACAGGAGCTCCCCCGCGCACGAGTACCCCGTCCATATCCAGAAGATGGGCGATTTCCATCATGGCTCCGATGTTTGATTGAGTGAGAACAAAACGGCTTCGGTAGCGGAGGCATAAGACAAGGGCGGCCCGTCTTGAAAAGGCCCGCAGTTCTGCCGTCGTGTAAATCGGATGCTCCGGCGTGCAAAAGGGGTGATGCAAGGCCGCCACCGCAGGCATTGAGGAGCAGGCGAAATTGATCCGGGAAGCGAATCGGGATCTGGCTGCCCGAATGCCCAGATCATTACCTCAGTGCCACTGCCTGGAGTGCACTGCGCTGCCCATTGCGTCGAGGATGCATATCAATGGTCAGGAGACAGTGCGGATTGCTGCTGCCTTCGCTGCTGCGACCTCCCATCTACCGTCGAGGCGGCTTGGTGACCTTCCCGAGGAATGGAGAGACTGGATGACGTCTTGGCGCGCCGTCGAGCCCCAGCTCCGGAGAGCGACAATTGCCAGTTTCGCAGCTTCTGCGTCTGCCCTCTGCAGGAGCAGTTCGCGGAGAAATGTGGCATGCAGCCTAAAGTCCGAAGGCCGAGGGTGTCATCTCGACAGATCGCACTTAAGGTATTATATAAACGACCTAAAGACCTTTAAGGCATTTTTTATGGGACACAAATGCGCTCGACAGTGATCGATACCCTGCCTCCCAGAGTCAAGAGGGCGCTCGGCAAGCTCGGCGCGGACATTGCGCTTGCCCGCAAGAAGCGCAGCCTGACGGTCATGATGATGGCGGAACGCCTGGGTATCGCAAAAAGCACTTATCTGAAGATCGAAAAAGGAGACCCGACGGTTGCCATGGGAGCCTACGCCATGACTTTTTTCGTACTGGGCTTTGATGACGCCTTGACGCAGATCGTGGACGCCCGTCGCGATGAACAGGGCCTGCTCCTCGACGCCGAACGTTTGCCCAAAAGGATAAGGGCGCGGAAGCCCCCGGTCGCAATATGAGACGTTCTATTGCTGTTCACATCGGCGAAGAAGCGATGCCACTGGGCGCGTTGCGATATGACCAGCAGGGTGCACGCGAGAGCGCCGCGTTTGAATATGACGCTGGCTGGCTGGCCGCGGCGGGAGGCTTCTCGATCGAACCCGGTCTGCCACTTGTCGCAGGACCTCAATTCCATCGCAAGACGCGCGACGGATCCGTGTTCCACAACGCGATCGCCGACACAGAGCCGGACGGCTGGGGCCGGCGCGTCATCCTGCGCGACCACGCCAGGCGTCGCCAGGAGGCGCGCCAGGCAGGACGCGAGGCTGAGACGCGGCCCCTCAACGCGATGGATTACCTTTTGGCAGTAGATGACATGAGCCGCATTGGTGCGCTACGCCTGCAGGACGAAGAGGGGCATTACCAGAGAACTGGCCAGGAGGGTCGGCGCACTACGCCGCCGCTCATTGAAATCAGGCAACTCCTCGCAGCGACGCACGCCATTGAGACAAACACCGAGACTGCCGAGGATCTCGCCTATCTGCGTGGACGTGGCACGTCCCTTGGTGGCCTTCGTCCGAAATGTTCTGTCGTCGACGACGACGGACGGCTCGCGATCGGCAAGTTTCCAAGCGTCACCGATGATCGCTCCGTCACCAAGGGCGAAGTGCTCGCCATGATGCTGGCCAGGAAGGCCGGCATCGATGCCGCCGAGGCACGTCTGGTCGACAGCGACGGCGCCCCCGTCGCGCTGATCCGGCGCTTTGACAGGACACCGAACGGCAATCGACTGATGTACGTTTCGGCCGCCACGATGCTTGGTGCAGAGCCAGGGGACTCTGGCGAGCATAGCTATACTGAACTCGTGGATGTGCTTCGCCAGCACGGCAGCCAGCCAGCGGCCAACATCGAGGAGCTTTGGCGGCGGATCGCCTTCTCGATCCTTGTCACCAATGTCGATGACCACCTCCACAATCACGGTTTTCTACATGTCGATCGCGGGCAATGGCGCCTGGCGCCCGCGTTCGACATCAACCCATTCCCTGAGCGTGTGCGAGAACTCAAAACCTGGATATCCGAGGACACCGGGCCTGAGGCGACTGTCGATGGCCTGATGTCGGTAATTGCTTATTTCCGGATCCCGAAAGACCGGGCGGAGGTGATCCTCAACGAGGTCGAAGGAGCAGTCGCCACATGGCGAGAGGAGGGGCGGGCGCTTGGGATGACCACCCAGGAACTGGATAGCTTCACCGATGCGTTCGAACACAGGGAACGGCAGGCCGCGCAAAGGGCGATGCAATGATGCCGACGATTGTGGTTCCTGTTTGAGATCGAGTCGCGCAAGAAGTGTTGCACCCTGTTGGCCCGGATCCCCAGCTGGGAAGGCGCATGGGGCGTAGCTGCCGTCACGTCTGCCGTCTCTCTCATGTCGTCCATCGCGCGCGGCAGGGATGCGGGTTTCTCGGGATGGATGGCCTCCGTCGTCCATGACCTGAGCATGGCGGCCGCGGGATCCCCTAAGGTGTCGATGCAGAGCTACGTGTACGACAGCAATTTCACGATTACCGCCAAAGGCGGCGGGAGCCTCGATTCACCGCGCGATCCTGACATAAAAGAGGTTTCGATCCTCGCTCATTCGATGAAGAACCCCATCTGGTCGGAATGGTCGGCGACGACCAGGAAATCCAACGGACGCGATAGTTTGGCTGGCTGTCCGCTTGACGAACCCGGCCGTTGTTTGGCGACACGCATTTGCACACGGCGCTCTCGCTCGATGCCGCAGCTGGAAAACCCGAAATCCTGGAGAGCGCCCAAGGGCGCGTCTGGTATGACATGCTCAAGTCAGGAAAGGGCGGCGCGGCTGCGGTAGACATCATTAAGTCTTTCTCCCAGGGAACGTTCCCGAAGGAGCTCGTATATGCTCCGGGTACGCCGGCTTATCGGTCGGTTTGGGAGGGCATTATCGCCGCAGCCGAAGAGGCCAACGATCCGGGACACTTCACCGCTTTCATCGGCTATGAGTGGACGTCTCTCGCCAAGGGCAACAATCTGCACCGCAACGTCATCTTTCGCGACGGCGGCGCCAAGGCCGGTCAGGTCGAGCCATACACGACGCAACCGCCCATCGGCAGCAACAATCCGCGCGCCCTGTGGAAATGGTTGCAGAACTATGAGGACAAGACCGGCGGCGATGTGCTTGCCATCGCCCACAACGGCAATCTGAGCAACGGAACGATGTTCCCAATCATCGAATCCTTCACCGGCAAGGAGATCGACCGCGAATACGCCGAGCAGCGCGCCCATTGGGAGGTGCTCTACGAGACCACGCAGATGAAGGGTGACGGCGAGAGCCACCCCTACCTTTCTCCCAATGACGAGTTCGCCAATTTCGAGAAATGGGACAAGGGCAATCTTGACCTCAGCGCGAAGAAGACGCCAGACATGCTGGAGTTCGAGTATACGCGCTCGGCGCTCAAGAACGGGTTGAAGCTGGAAGCCAAGCTCGGCGTCAACCCCTACAAGTTCGGGCTGGTCGGCAGCACCGACTCGCATACGGGTCTATCGACTGCCGACGACGACAATTTCTTCGGTAAAGTGTCGACGTCCGAGCCGAGCGCGGAGCGCTGGTCGCATCCCTTCATAGCGAACCCCAAGCTCGGGCTAAAGATTATGGGCTGGGAGACGACCGCGTCAGGCTATGCGGCCGTCTGGGCGCAGGAGAACACACGCGCCTCGATCTTCGACGCCATGAAGCGCCGCGAGACCTATGCGACGACCGGGCCACGCATGGTGGTTCGCTTCTTCGGCGGCTTCGATTTCGACGAAGCTGACGCCAATACCCGCAGCCCGGCGATCGCCGGTTACACCAAGGGTGTGCCGATGGGCGGCGATCTGACCCAGGCACCCGCCGGCAAGGTGCCGACCTTCCTCGTCGCTGCGCTCAAGGATCCGATCGGTGCCAATCTCGACCGCTATCAGATCATCAAGGGCTGGCTCGATGCGGCCGGTGAAGTGCATGAAAAGATCTATGACGTCGCCTGGTCCGGCGACCGCAAGCCCGGCGCCGACGGCAAGCTGCCGCCGGTTGGCAATACCGTGGACGTGCCCAATGCCACCTGGACAAACACGATCGGAGCACCTGAGTTGATCACCGTGTGGAAGGATCCAAATTTCGACCCAGCTCAGCGTGCTTTCTATTACGGCCGCGTCATCGAGATCCCGACGCCGCGGTGGACCGCATACGACGCGAAATATTTCGGCATCAAAATGACACCAGACGTGCCGATGACGACACAGGAGCGGGCCTACACATCCCCGATCTGGTATACACCGGCCGGCTAAGGAAACGGACGGCTTACCAAGGTTAATATACTGGCAGGTGGATCGGGCGCCGCCCGCCAGGACAGCGAGTTCAAACATGCGACAAGTGTTCTCCTTCCTCAAGACGACCCTGATCGGTGGCCTGGTTGTCGTGTTGCCGTTCTGGTTGGTTGGCTTTGTGCTCATTCGCGGGCTGGGTCAGATCAAGTCGGCGATCGAGCCGCTGACGGACAATGTCACTCATGCGTTTGCGCCGCCCATTGCGATCGCGGCGCTGGTGCTCCTCCTCTCGTGTTTCGCCATAGGCCTGCTCATCCAAACAGCGAGCGGTGGCAGGCTTGTGGGCACGGTCGAGAGGCGGCTCGCGGAAAGCCTGCCGGGCTACGGTCTATTCCGTGGCTTAACGCTGGGGGTAACGGGCGGCGGTGCCGACCATGCCGTGAAACCGGCACTCGTCGGTAGCGGCGACAATCTGGCGTTTGGCATTATCATCGAGCGGGCAAACGGGTTCAGCACGATCTTCATCCCATCTGCGCCGTCTGCAACCTCCGGATCCGTCCACATTATGCTGGACAGCAAAGTGCACCCACTCGACATCCCGCTGAGAAAAGTGCTCACCAGCATGTCGCATTATGGGGAAGGCGCGATCAACCTGGCTGGAGCAGCGCTGGGGAAGCCTGCATGAATTGCTCGATGACTTTGGCGCAAATCCGTGATGCCAAAGGCTGAATTCAGAGGAGAGGGACTTATGAAAACCCGGATTTTGCTCGCTGTCGGTTTGTTTGCCTTCGGCCCGGTCGGCGTCGCCGCTGCGGCAGACCCAATATATCCGGGTGCGGAGAGCGTCGAATACAAGGACGCCTCCGGTTGGACCTTCACGGTTGCCGCATATGGTTGGCTTGCTGGTCTCAAGGGCAACGTTGGCGCCGGCGGAAGGACGGCACATGTCGACGCCAGTATCGGGGACGTACTTTCCAATTTCGACATTGGGGTCATGGGGTTGGCGGAGGCGCGATACGAGCGGTTCGGCGTCTTTACCGACTTCAACTATGTGCGGCTGTCGGCGTCCTCCGATACCCCATTCGGTGCTCTTGCCAGCAGCGCGGACCTGACCGTCCACAGCCTGATGTGGACAGCGGCGGGGGAATATCGGTTTGTCGAGACACCGGAGGCAAGTGTCGACGCTTTTGCCGGCTTCCGGCTCTATTCGCTCAAGAACGAGCTCGATTTCAATGGTCCGGGCGTGCTCGCCGGCGTCTCCCTCTCTGACCAGAAAACATGGGCTGATCCCATCATCGGGCTGAAGGCGCGCTACTCCATCACCCCGCAGCTTTACCTTACCGGTTGGGGATTGGTGGGTGGGGCCGTTTCCGCCAAAGTGACCTGGGATGTGATGGCCGCCGCAGGCTATCAATTCACTGACAAATTCTCTGCGGTGCTGGGGTATCGCGCCTCGGGGGTTGACTACGAGAAAAACGGATTCGTTTACGACACCGTTCAACAGGGGCCCATCATCGGCGCCGTGTGGCGCTTCTAAAATCGAGAATATGAGATCGCCTTTCTTGCGACTCCGGGGATCGGCGGCCGGTAGAGCTTGGACGGGTCTGACGGGAGGAAAGAATGGAACGACGTGATTTCGTCAAAGGCTTGGCTCTGCTTGGCCTATGCCCTCTCTGCGCCAAGCCCGGCTTTGCTTCCGAGAGTGCGCATTGGAGCTACGAAGGTAAAGCCGGACCTGCTCATTGGGGTGACTTGGGTCGGGCGAATGCCGTTTGCTCGGCCGGCAGGCAGCAGTCGCCGCTCGACATTGTCAGCGCTATCAAGTCCGACCTCCCGGCCATATTGATCGATTGGAAGCAAGGTGGCGGCGAAATCGTCAACAATGGTCATACTATTCAAGTGAACCCACCTGCTGGCAGCATACTCAAACGCGGGGACAAGGTTTACGAGCTGGTGCAGTTCCATTTCCATGCTCCGAGCGAGCATCTGGTCAATGGCAAGTCATTCCCGATGGAAGTGCACTTTGTCCACAAGGCCAAGAGCGACGCCTTGGGCGTGCTCGGCGTGTTCTTCAAACCAGGTGCAACAAATGCCGGATTCGCTGCGCTTGCCGCGGCTTTTCCAGCCAAGGAAGGCAAAAAAGCTTCGGCCGATGTCGACCCACGAGAATTGTTGCCAAAGACGCTAAAATACTGGACCTATGAAGGCTCTTTGACGACGCCGCCTTGCAGCGAGATCGTCGATTGGATGGTAGCTATGGAGGCGATAGAGGTGGCGGCATCCGACATCGAAAAATTTACCGCTCTCTATCCGATGAACGCGCGACCGGCACTTGCTGCCAACCGCCGTTTCATCCTAGCCTCGTCATAGCAGTATTCCGTTCCGCTGGAAGATTCTTGCGGTCGGCTCTGAGATCAATACCCGCGCATTCTGAGCGTCGTTTCTGAATGCCGAAGGCGGGGATGTTCAACCTCTCCACCGAGACGGCCACCCGGGAAGAAACCGTTCGACCTAGATCGGCTGCAGCGGGCGCAAGGTCTGGGACAGGACAGTTGGAGCATGCCCGCAGTCGAATTATCGGCGGGTGTGTTCGCTGGTCCTGACTGCGCTTGCAAGCTCATTCGAATTCTCGCGGCTGGGGCGCGCCGCCGAACTGGGCGGATCACTGCTTGGCGGCTTGGGCATCGCCGCAGCCGCGCGCAGCTGGTTCACATGATGATGTTCGCCGCTACTGGCACTATCAAGGCCCCTTAGCAGCATTGAAGGTCCAGACACGGCCGAGGTGATCAGCATAGATCAGCACGTCGTAGCCGTGACTCGGCGGAATGCTCAGCCGGGTGCCGCTGATCCGGTCAGTGGCTTCGCCACGGCCTGAATGCCGTTTTCCTGAAATGCCTGGTGCACGGCGATCAGAGCGGCGCGGCGGATCATGATGTGTTTGCCCGCTTTGGCCTTGAATTTGGCCCGGATGACCAGCGTGCCGTCCTCAACCTCGGCAATTCCCTGGCTCTTGAACGGCTCGAGCAGATCTCCAGCAAGTTCCGGGTTGGCCGAAATATCCTGGCCGATCTTCTTGAAAATCTTGCGGACTTTGTCGACATCGGTGTTGAATGCAACGCGAAAGGTCAGTTTCTCGATCATCCAGTCGCGGCTAAAATTCTGGATCTTGCCAATCGAGCCATACGGGATTGTCGCCAAGGCACCGCGCTGGTGGCGCAAGGAAACCGACCGGACCGAGATTTTTTCTACGGTCCCCTTGGCGCCTGACGTTTCGATATATTCGCCGAAGCGGAATGCATCGTCGATCAGAAAAAACAGCCCGGAGACGAGGTCCTTCACCAGCGTCTGCGAGCCGAAGCCAATGGCCAGCCCGAACACGCTCAAGCCGGCGATCAGCGGCCAGACATTAATCCCGATAGACACCAGGATCGAGAGCAGCGCCAAGGCCACAATGCTCGATTTGCCGACCGCGCTGAGCAGCGGCACAAGTGTGCCCAGCCGTGAACGCGGCGCACCCGGCACCTCCTCGTCACCACCTGGGGCGGGTAACTCCGCGCGCAAGGCGCGAGCCGTTCCTGTGCCGACCACGTTCCACAGAAACGCCGCCCCCAACATGATCAGCGCCACACCGGATGCGCTCTTGGCGACCTCTCGCAGATCTATGCCGAACCCGGCAGCCAGCGGCGTCGCCCACAGTGTTCCCAGCATGGCAATCATGATGGCCACAACGGTGAAGCGGGCGGTCTGTCGCCCTGCAGCTGCCAAGATCGAGATGTCGGGAGACTCCAATCCGCGCTGGGCCCAGTTCCCGATCATTGCGTCGAGATGCGGCGCGGCGAGAAAAACCAACGCGGTCAGCAGAACGGCCGACCCACGAAGCGATGCTCCCAGGGTCAGTGCGGCCTGAGTGCTGAGAAAGGTGATTATCAGGAACGCGATCACGATTGCCGGCCACATTTTGGCGAGACGGGTGCGCCAGCGGCTTCTTGGGCGCGGACCGGCGACGGCGGTCGCCATAGTGCGCCTGTGCCGCCATACCGCCCATGCAAACAGAAGGTAGATCGGAATTGCCACGCCTGTTCGTAGCAGATCCCCCAAGGCCGGCCCGACGCTCCAGAGCCGCAACGTCGCGATCAGCGTAACGCCGATGATCGCGAAGCCAATGGCAAGCGAGAGGTCGCGCACGAGCGCCGCCAGATGGACGGAGCGCTCTGCAAACTCGCTTCGCCGCGATGCCATCAAGAGTGACCTGACGGCGGCGAGGATGATGAAGCCGAGCACGGTAACCACCGTCCAAAGGCGAAGGGTTTGCAAAGGCACGCCAGAACCGGCCAGCAGCCGCGCAGCAATGAAACCGATCACCAGCGCCACCACAGTAGCCGCCACGCCCGCGAAAAATCTGCGCCATGCACTACTTGTGGCACTCGCCTTCTTGAACCGCCGGGCGAGAAGGATGAACACGCCCGCGACGAGCACAACAACCAACACAATCTCGAACAGGAGACCAAGGAGAGATGTGCCCCCGGCCGCAAGCGAGGCCCTCAGGTTTTCAAGCTCGACGGGGACGTCGCTCAAAGCGGCAAACCGCGCGAACAGTCCGGCGACGAAACGCTCCGCGAGCTGTTCGAAGCCCCAAATCAACGAAGTAACGTCCGTTTCCGCCGTCGCGTCCACGATTTCTCCCCCTTCAGCGACTTGGAAGCCAGTTCCGGCGGTTGCTCGTCGGCCGCTGTCTCGCTATCCAGCGCCCGACCGTCTAACAATTCAAGCTTTTCTGCCCGGCCCTTTGCTCGCGCGGGTCCGATGGCAATCAGATAGGTTCAACGGATTTCACATTACCTTCGGTGTCCACGAGGCAGCTTGTCTTCTTGCCGCCGGCATCGAGCTCGACCTGAAAGGTCTTGGAATCGATCTTGCTCGAGGAGACCGGAAGGATCTTGGCGCTGTCGACGCCGCTCGCCTTGGCGACCGAGCTGGCGCAAAGAAGCTGCAGATCCGCCGGAGCCGTCTCAACCTGCGTCCTCGACATTTGCTCCGGAGCCGGCGGCGGCGTGCTGACGCAAGCGATCAAGGACTGCGCCATGAATCCAAGAGCTGGAGCCAGGATCAATCTTCTCGCTGCACATTTTTCCGACATTGCTTGTCCCTTTCCGAATGTTTTAAACGCCCTTGTAAAGGGCCGCCCCCTGCATGAGAACGATGACCTTGGCGCCGACCTTGACGCGGGAAGCGAAGTCGGTGATGTCGTCGTTCCTCATCCGGATACACCCTGATGAAACGTCGAGCCCGATCGTCCAGGGCTCCGGCGTGCCGTGTATCCGGTAGATCGTGTCCTGATCGCCCTCGTAGAGATAAAGCGCTCTGGCACCGAGCGGATTGTCAGGCCCCCCCGGCATGCCTGCCGCATATTTGACCGCGTTCGGATCACGCGCGACCATTTCGGCCGGGGGCGTCCAGGTTGGCCATTCCGCCATCCGGCCGACGCGCACGATACCGGCCCATCCAAAGCCTTCCCGACCGACGCCGATGCCGTAGCGCATGGCCTGCTGACCCGACTGCACAAGATAGAGAAAATGCTTGTTGCCATCGATGATGATCGTTCCGGGCACCTCTGCCGTGCGGAACTTGACCATCTGTGGACGAAATGCCTCGGGCACCTCCTTGTGGGCGGCGTAGTATTTTCGCGCTTTCTTCTTGTCGTAATCGACCCACTTATGCGTCTGAGGATCGAATACCTGCGTCTGAGCGGCATACGCTAATGTCGCGCCGATCGCGGTCATCACAAGCGCAGCGCCAAGAACAAGAAGGCGGCCAGCCATTCTTCGATCATTGCTTTTCTGGATGACGGACCGGTTTGCGAGCGAAAGGGTCATGTCTGTCCCTGTCCCTATTTCGACCAGGCGTTGAGCCGGTCTTGATGCCTTGCCACCCAGTCCTGCGCGAACTTGGCGGGATCTTGCCGATCGACCTGCAATGCGTAGCTCATCTCGGTGACCTCCTCTGGGGTGAAGTCGATATGAGAGAGGAAGGCCGCAACTTTCGGCAGGCGCTTCGCCGTCGAGGACGCAAACCCGATGTAGAAATGTGATGCGTCCCACGCCACCGGCGCCTCCGATTTCGTAAGCCAATCGGGGTCGTCGCTCGGCATCACGATGTGCCATTTGGCGGGATCGTATTTCGGCTCGGTCAATTGGACGATATCATGGAGCTTGAACATGTGGTGCGGAGTGTAGCAGTAGAATGCCATCGGTTGCCCGCTTGCCGCGGCCGCATCGACTGCAGCCATTGCCATGTCTTCCGGCATTTGAAGGAGAGTCATCGTTTTGTCGTAGCCGTAGCTCTTTGCCCGGATCTTCTCGATGCTCGTCGATGACCAGCCCAGCGCACCGATCCACATTTCGCCCTTGCCGTTGCCGTCGGTATCGAAAACAGCCGCCTTTTTCGGATCGGCCAGATCTGAAATGTCCTTGACCCCATATTTGTCGGCCGTCTCGCGCGTGACGCAGATGCCCTGCGTGGCCGGCACACCCTTGGGGCTGAGGTCCACGGTCTTGCGCCCGTCGACGTATTTCTTGACGAGTGAATCGAGATTGGGAAGCCAGACTTCCGGATAGACGTCGACCTCACCGGAATCCATTCCGGCGAATGCCGTCATGGAACCCATCTCGCGCACGTCGGCGTCGAGGTTGAGTTTCTGCTTGATGCCGTACTTGATGATATTGGCCGCCGCCTGGCCCGACGGCCAATTGGGCATTGCCACGAGCAGATCGGCTGAAAGGGCGGGGGCGCAAGATGTTGCCGCGAAAGTCGCCGAGACTGCAATTCGCCAAATCCAGGTTGCTGCGGGCATATTCATTTCCTCGTTCGGTGCGATCGACTACTCGTCGGCTTGATCGCCAAATTCGGACTGAAACCGACTACCACCGAGACTGTTCTTTGACTGTGAGACGGTCCGCGCGTTCCATCAACTTTGCAGTTCTGATGGCCATCAAAGAATAACGAAGCTTGCTAGCAGCGGAACGTAAGTTACGTGGCGGCACTGTGTTTTTCCGAGATAACGCACCGGATCGCGCACGTTCGACTACCCACCATTCTTCGCTGCCGCTTCGGTCGTATTGGTTGGGTTGTCGAGCTTCCGGGGCCGGTCAAGCTTGGCCACAACGATCGGGCTTTTGGCTTGGTGAGCAAGAGCGAGGGCGGCTGTCAGTTGCGGCCTCGATCGAGAGCATTCATGCGTACAGCTGTGCATTTCGGGTCCCCTTATCGGACCGCAGATCTCGGATTGAAGTTAACTCATTGAAATCTCTGGCACGCCCAAGGGGAATCGAACCTTATTGCCGTGTGATTAATCCCGCCTATAAAAGCAACTGCCCTGGGGATTGCCGTGCGAGAACGTTGCGGACGTTCGACAACTGCCATTGGCCATTGCGGGCGGTGCGAATGCCACGGTTATTCAACGCGATTGCCAGGCCACGCAGGGTAGTGATGCCGGACCGCTGGATGGACGCGATGATCGGCAGCACCGTCTCGGCAAACCGGTCAGCCTCGTTGACCGATACTGCACGGCCTTTCGCTGCGGCCTCGGCGCTGTTGGTCTGGTTCCCGAGTTTGATGCCTGTCGTCTTGCGCGAGGCGAGGGCCGGCAGCAGCAGCCTGCTTCTTGAAGTTGGTTTCTACCCAAAGTGGTCGCGCCACCATATTGAACAGTCGCTTGCCACTGAATGGGCGCCGGCGCTTGAGAGCGTTCATCGTACTCCCGCCCCTGTGGGATGGAGTATGGAGAATACGACCGTAGGCATCGTCACCGACGGATCGTTCTTTGCGGCGCCAATTTCGTTGGATGCATTTCCGGATGCCTGCGGATCGACGCATTCCCCGAGACGTCTGATAACCAGTCACAGGGATCGAAATAGGCCCTAACACTCAGCGGCATGGCGCATTCCTTTTTTCGGCAAGCTAGATCTGCGATACGTCGGCTACCCCTCTCTGCAATCCAAAAAGACGACAATGGCTTTGCCGTCGGTAAAGAATGGATTGCCTATGGCGTTTTTGCCCGCCATCGGCTGGGTCACGACCGCCTCGTCTATCTTCCCGGCGCATGTCGACCGAAGGAGGGCGGCGCGCAATGCTTCCCGCTCCTTGTCTATGTCCGGGTCCACCTGGTGGATCAGGAGACCCCTTCCGTTTTTGGTCTTGGCTTCCTTGTCGAAGTGGACGGTGCCGAGCCAAACCGAGCGGCCAGAAACCTGATAGTCGGTGTCCCACAAATGCAAGTGGTGTCGCTCTCGCACCGAGCGACCGGGATCCACGCGTTGGAAGCCCCGTCGATTGGGCTGTCCCCGCCAGAACGTCGGAAGCCCAGGCGCGCGCGGGGGAGGCTGGTTGCGTAGCTCCGCGACAAGCAAGTGCCAGCTGCTTGCGAATGAGATTCTGTCGGTCGGTTCCCATCCAGCCTGAGCAAAGGCGTTCTCCAGATCAGCCTCGCTTCCGACCAGAATGACATTGATTGGCTCCATCGGCCTTCCGGTTATGTCTTCGCTGAACTGCGGCGCCAAGGCGAACATCCCCGCCGGGAAGTTCGTTTCGGGCATGTCGATCGGTGCGTTCCTGGGCGGGCTGATCTCGGTAATGATGCCGAAGCCGGCATCCTTCAGAACGGCCGTTGTGTGTTCGACCGCCGCATCGAAGCTGGTGTCCAGCGTCTTGGAAAAATAGTAGCTCATGATCTTGTCCTTGTTGGTTCAGCCGGGAGTTGAGCTTGGTTCGTCGGTCGATGTGAGCTCTGCCGGAGCGTCGCTCTCGGCGCCCGGCTCAGAGCCGCCTCGAAGAGCCACGTAAATGGCGGGGATGACGAGCACCGTCAGCAGCGTCGACGAGGCGAGGCCAAACAGCAGCGAAATCGCCAAGCCCTGGAAAATCGGGTCGGTCAGGATGACCGCCGCCCCGATCATTGCTGCGATCGCGGTGAGCAGGATCGGCTTGAAGCGGATGGCGCCAGCCTCGAGCAACACGTCGACTAGCGGCCGGTCGGTATCCTTGGAATGGCGAATGAAATCCACCAGCAGGATAGAGTTGCGCACGATGATTCCGGCGAGTGCAATGAAGCCTATCATCGAGGTGGCCGAGAACGGTGCATTGAAGGCCCAATGGCCGAGCATGATACCGATCAGGGTCAGCGGGATCGGCGTCAGGATAACCAGCGGCAGCCTGAACGAACCGAACTGCGCGACGACGAGAATGTAGATGCCCAGGATGGCCACTATGAAGGCCGCACCCATGTCGCGGAAAGTGACCCACGTCACCTCCCACTCCCCGTCCCACAGAAGCGTCGGTTTGGATTCGTCGTCCGGTTGCCCGTGCAGCGCGATCGTCGGTTTCGCCAGGTTACCCCAATCCGCTTTGGCGATCGCATCGTCGACGGCGAGCATGCCATAAACGGGCGCCTCGAACGCGCCTGCGAGCTCCCCTATCACCATCTCCACGGGCCGGCCGTTGTGACGGAAGATGGGGTAGGAAGCAGGCTCACGCGTCACCCGCACGACGTCGCCGAGTTCCACCACATCGCGTGCGCCAGGCAGCGCGTTCGCCGGAACCGGTGTCGTAAGGGCGCGCTGGTCGACGACGCCGTCGCCCTTCGAGAGTGCCACGCGGATCGGGATCGGCTGGCGGCCGCCGCCGCGATGCGAATAGCCGACCGTCGTGCCGCCGTAGAGGTAGTTCAGCGTATCGTACACGTCGGACTGCTCGACCTTGTAGTATTCGAGGTTATCCTGATCGATCGCCAGACGCACGCGCTGCGGCTGGTTGTGGAAGCTGTCGTCGACGTCGACAATGAACGGAATAGAGGCGAACGTCTCGCGCACCTTTGCCGCCACCGCGCGGCGCGTCTCGGCGTCAGGCCCATAGACCTCCGCGAGCAATGTCCCCAGCACCGGCGGACCAGGCGGTGGCTCGACCACCTTGAGCACGGTGCCTTCTGGCATGGCAATGCCCTTCAGCCTTTCGCGGAGGTCGAGGGCAATGGCATGGCTTGGACGACTGCGCTCTCCCTTCCCCACCAAGTTGACTGCGACGTCGCCCTGCTCGGGCCCAGAGCGAAGATAGTAATGGCGCACAAGGCCGTTGAAGTTGAACGGCGCTGCTGTCCCGGCATAGGTCTGGAACGAGACCACCTCGGCCACGTCGGCGAGACGGTTCACAACAGCCTGCAACAGCCGGTTGGTGTCCTCGACAGAGGAGCCTTTGGGCAGGTCAGCAACCACCTGCAATTCGGTCTTGTTATCGAACGGCAGGAGCTTCACCGTGACGTGCTTGGTGTAGATGAGCACCATCGAAGCCATGGTGGCGGTGCCGACGATAAGCAGGAAGGTCCACGACCGAAACCGCGACTTCAGGATGGGCCTTGCGACCGCGATATAGGCGCGACCGACCGCGCCGCCGGCGCTGCTGGCGTCGTGGGCATGCGCCGAGGCGTGGCCCTTCTTGCCGAATTTCATCATCAGCCACGGCGTCAGCGTCACCGCGACGAAGAAGGAAAACAGCATTGCCGCCGAGGCGTTGGCCGGGATCGGGCTCATATACGGCCCCATCAGACCAGAGACGAACAACATCGGCAGGAGAGCCGCGACCACAGTGAGCGTCGCCACGATGGTCGGATTGCCCACCTCGGCTACGGCGTCGATGGCCGCCTGCTTGCGGGACCGCCCATCATCCATTGCCCAATGCCGGGCAATGTTCTCGATCACCACGATCGCATCGTCGACGAGGATGCCGATGGAAAAGATAAGCGCGAACAGGCTGACGCGGTTCAGCGTGTAGCCCATGATGCGCGAGGCAAACAGCGTAAGCAGAATCGTCGTCGGGATGACAACGGCCACCACCAGCGCCTCGCGCCAGCCTATGGCCACCGCAACGAGGACGACGATGGAGATCGTCGCGAGGCCGAGATGGAAGAGCAGTTCGTTTGCCTTCTCGTTTGCGGTCTGGCCGTAGTCGCGGGTCACGACCATGTCGACGTCCTTCGGGAAGATTTCCCCCCGCACCTGATCAAGGCGCTTGATGATCGTATCCGCGATGACAACGGCGTTGGTGCCCGGACGCTTGGCCACCGCCAGGGACACTGCCGGCGCCCGTTCAAGCCCCTTGTCGGACTTGATGATGTTGGTGACGCGGTTCTCGGCCGGCGACGTTGCCAACACCATCTTAGCCACGTCACGCACATAAACCGGCCGCCCATCCCGCGCAGTCAGAAGCAGGTTGCCGATATCGGCGAGCGTCTGCAAGGTTTGACCAGCGACCACTACGCGCTGCTTGCCCTCGTCGCGCAGTGTGCCAATCTGGAAGGACCTGTTGGCCCCGGCGATCTTGGCCGTCAACTGCTGCAGCGTGATGCCGTAAAGAGAGAGTTTTTCCGGGTCCGGCTCGACCTGAATCGCTTCCGGCTGTTCGCCTACGATGTAAGTCAGGCCAATATCCGGCAGCTTGGCGACCTCGACTTGCAGTTCGTGCGCCAGCCGCGTCAGATCGGCCGAAGAATAGCGACTGGCCGCCTCGGGCGTCGGCGTCAATGTCACCACCACAATCGCAACATCGTCGATGCCACGCCCGACGATGAGCGGCTCGGGTATGCCGACCGGGATGCGGTCCAGGTTGGCGCGCACCTTGTCGTGAACACGCAAAACGGCGGCGTCGGAACTGGTGCCGACCTTGAAGCGGGCAGTCACCAGCGCACCGTCGTCCACGGTTTGCGAGTAGACGTGCTCAACACCGTCGATGCCCTTGATGATGGTTTCCAGCGGCTCGGTCACGAGCTTGACGGCATCCTCCGCCTTCAGCCCGTTGGCCGCGACATGGATGTCCACCATGGGCACGGAAATCTGCGGCTCCTCCTCGCGCGGCAGCGTGGCGAGGGCGACAAGCCCGAGTGCCAGCGCCGCCAACAGGAAGAGCGGCGTCAGCGGCGAGGCGATGAACGAGCGGGTGAGCCCGCCGGCGATGCCAAGTTTCATGGCACGACGACCTTGTCGCCTTCGGCGAGCCCGGTCAGGACCTCGACCCGCGGCTGGCCGCCATCCTGGTACCGCTCGCCGAGCACGACAGCCACGCCGAGCGGTCCGTCCGCCGTATTGACCGTGACGTAGTCGATCCCATGTACCGTGTTGACCGCCTGCGGCGGCACGCCGAGAATGGTACGCTTCGCGACAGGGATCGACACCAGCGTGCGCTCATTGACGAAGAAGCTGCCGATGTCGGCGACCTCGACATCGGCGATGACGCGGCCGTTCTCGATCTCCGGATAGACCTTGGCGATGCGGCCCTGGCGGGCCTTGACGAAGCCGCCATCCGCACCGGCGCCGCGCTCGGCGATATCAACCTGGGCCCCCTCCGTGATCTCTGTCGCATGCCGCTCCGGCAGCGACAGTCGCAAATAGTATTGACCCGAGGCGATGCGGGCGACCGGTTCGCCTGCCATGATTACCGACCCGGCCGTCACGGGAACCGTCAGCACCCGACCATCGGCCGGTGCCAGGGTATCGCCTTCCTTGGCGCTCTGCTGGGTAACGGCCTTTTCGGCAACCGCGGCCGCCAACTGAGCCGTGATCACGTCGAACTGGGTCTGAGCCGCATCGACCCGGCTCTGGGTCGCTGCGCCTTTGGCCAGCAAGTCCTGGGCGCGCTGTAGATCGGTCTTCGCATTCTCCATCTGGGAATTGAGGGCGCCGATCTTGGCGTCGGCCGCGCGAAGCTGCAGCGCTATTTTGTCGTCGACAACGGTAGCGACCACATCACCCTTCTTGACGACCTGGCCTTCCGTCACCCGCACCTCGGTGATGGTACCGGAAAGCCGAGCGCGCGCCGGCACGATCGTGCGGCTCTCGACCTGGCCGAAAACGGCCTTCATCTCTGTGATGGTGGCAGCCGCGACAGTGAAGTCCCCGGCAAGAGCGCCACCGCTGGCGAACACCGTGATGCCCAGCAGAAGCCCGTTGGCCAGGATGGATCGTACGTATCTCATCGCAATGTGCCGTTCTCGGAACGAATTGAAAGGACGGGAGGCGCGAAGGCACCTCCCGTATCGGACGCCAATCCTGGAAAGTCGGGTGTTACTTGAAGGCGACGCCGCTCTTGCAGCCAACTTTCTTGAAGACAATAGCTGCCGGGCACCAGCCAGTAAGCGAAGCCTGCACCATGTTGAGCCCGGCAAAGGCGGTCAGCAGGAACCAGTAGGGAGAATAGTAATAACCCAGCGCGACGGAGATCAGAACCATGAATCCCGCGAACATCAGAACTGCCTTATCAATCGTCATAATCTTGTCTCCTGAATCTGCGCCGTGCCTATTCGGCCGGCTCCATATGAATGGCCTTGAGCTTCTTGATACCGAGCAAGTCGAGTGCCAATCCCTCGTAGAAGGTCTCGCTCTTGCCCTGACGAACCTTGTGCAGGAAGTATTTCTCGAACCCGACCTTGGCCGCGTGCACCCACTTACCCTGCGATGACCAGTTGACGTTGCGTGGCGGGATCTGCGGCTGCGCCACGAAGGCGATGCCCTCGTCGCCGAAGTCGGCCAGGCAGACTGCGTTCCAGGTCGCAACAGCTCGCGGTTCCCCGCCGCGCAGCAGTGCGCCAATGTTTTCCGCCGTCGCAGTGACCATGGATTCGATCATGAAGCCGGTCTTTGGAACGCCGACCGGCAGGGGCGTCTTACCGACGGGGGGAATGGCGACGCACACGCCGATCGAAAAGATGTTCGGATAAACCTGGTTTCGCTGATGCTTGTCGATCGTGACGAAACCGCGCGGATTGACCAGACCCTCTACGTCCTTCACCGCCGGCACGCCGCGGAAGGCCGGAAGCATCACCGAGAACGCGAATGGTAGGTCGTGCTTGGCCTTCAGCCCGCCATCCTCGTTCACTTCCTCGACATGCATGGTTCCGGCATCGACTGAAGTCACCTTGGCGTTCGTGATCCACTTGATGTGGCGATCGCGCATGGCACTCTCGAGCAGACCCTTGGTATCGCCGACGCCATCCAGGCCGAGATGGCCGATATAGGGTTCCGGCGTCACGAAGGTCATCGGTACCCGGTCGCGCACCTTGGCCCTGCGCAGCGCGGTGTCGAGGATGAAGGCAAATTCGTAGGCCGGGCCATAGCAGGAGGCCCCCTGGACGGCGCCGACAATGACCGGACCCGGCTTGCGGATGAGTTCATCGACCTTCGCCTTCGTGTCGGTAGCATGGTCGATATGACAAATAGACTGCGTATATCCGGCAGGTCCGAGGCCGGACACCTCATCGAATGCGAGATCCGGCCCGGTCGCGATGATCAGGTAGTCGTAGTCGACGAACGTACCGTCATTGAGTTCGATCCGGTTTTCCTTCGGATACACTTTCTTGGCGCCCTCGGGTTTGAGCGCGATGTCGCGCCGCTTGAAGGTTGCGGCGAGATCGACTGTGATGTCGTCCCGCTTGCGCCAGCCGACGGCCACCCAGGGATTGGAAGGCACGAAGGAATAGGATGTGCCGAGATTGACCACGGTGAGGCTGTCCTCGCGGCGCAGCTTCTCTCGCATTTCATAGGCCATGATGGTTCCGCCAAGACCGGCCCCGAGGACGACGACATGCGACATAGGGTTTCTCCCAATGCTTCTTGTTCGAGTAACCTGACAGCAAGACTGCGGGCTTGCGTTGATCTGGCTCAATTCCCAAGCCAGGGAGCGCGATGGTAGGGTTCGCCGCTCGCGAGCCTACCGATGGGCTTGCAATTAACATTCAAATATTTTAAATTCAAGAGTATGAATGTAAAAGAGATGATCCCGGCTTCGGGAAAGGCGGCGGACCTGCTCAGGAGCTTGTCCCATCCGCAACGGCTCTTGGTCCTCTGCGCCTTGGGGAAGGATGAGCGCTCCGTCGCGGAACTGCGCGAGTTGCTGGGCATCGACCAAGTGCCGATGTCACAGCAACTCATGCGGTTGCGTGCTGACGGCTTGGTCGAGTCGCGCCGCGATGGCACGACTGCCTACTACCGCATCACCCGGCCGGAAGTCCTGACGGTCGTCGAAGCGCTTCACGCTGCTTTCTGTCCCTGACGGGAAGCAGTTGCGATCTACAATCTCAAGGCGGTGTGTTGCATGGCGCATCCGGAAGTAACAGGAGAAGTGCTATGTTTGGATTTGGAGCGCAGTCGTCGGTCAAAACGCTGACGCCGACGCAAGTGCGTCAGATGGGCGACAGTCACGCTTGTCGATGTCAGGGAGAACGCCGAATGGGCGTCCGGGCGTATAGCCGGCGCCATTCATATTCCTTTAGGCAGGCTTCGTGAAGAGATGGAGCTCATCCCATCCGATAAGCCCGTGGTGTTTTATTGCCAGGCCGGCGGTCGTTCTTCGCAAGCGATTGCCATTGCCAAGGCAGGTGGAGAACCGCACGACACCCATTTGGGTGGCGGCATCGGCGCCTGGCGTGCGCATGGCTTTCCTCTGGAAAGCTGAGGCGGGCTATGGCGCGGCCCATGGTTACCACCTCACAGCAGCCGGAGATCAATCCTCCCCTCACACCGTGCTTCCAAGTGCGTGCTTGGCCTCTTTGGTCGCGGCAGGAGGTTCAGCGAGTCTTGGTATTATCGTGCGATCCGTTGTCTGCTTTTGTCCCAGTCTATCTAGCAGCGTTCAGTCAGCAAACGGCCCCACTGTGGTCAATCTGGAGCATGGCTCCGAGTGTTCGAAAGCGAGGTTCAGTCGGTGTGGCGTCACGGGACCATGCGGAACAATACGGGAAGATTTCTGATTTTTGCCCACGAAAAAGTCAATAAAATCAAAGCTTTTGATACGTCCTCCGGGCCTACCATGACCATTGATTTTGCGACGAAAAAATGTACTAATTGGAGCGGTGACGGTACTTTTCGAGACGGCTTGGGCACGCCGTCGAACGCCGAAAAGTGCAAAAATTGCCCGATTGATCCCGATAGTTGGTGAAACCTATTTTTTGCGGCGATTTTCCCTTTAAAATCAAAAGCGTAGCTTTTTGACGGACCATGCGTCGGTTTTCGAAGCCTCAAGCAAGAAAAAACCCAGCTAGATTAATGACCTAGCTGGGTTAGAAACAATCGAGTGGGAGTGAGGGGGCGTAGTTTCGGATGGTCCGGGATACCATGACGTAGTGTTGGCGGTTTAAAGGTATCAATAGACTCCGAATGAAGTTCGCAATTGAGGACTTAGCGGACTGATCGCTTTCAAAAGTTGGCGTAAGCAAGCGGTCATCCGCGCGCTCGACACCCAAAGGTCACGCCGGCGGGCTTCATTATAGGAACCCTCGGGAGGGGCGATGGCCGCTACGTTCGAGAAATACCGGCCGCCCGGCGAAGGGTCCGCTCCTGCCGAGCTCGATCTGCTAGAATGGCTGTCCCTGCAATTTATGGTGCCTGTTTGGACCGACTAGAAGCAATGGCGATGCTCGTCTCATCTATTGAGGAGGGCAGCCTGTCGGCGGGTGCGAGGAAGCTGCGCATTCCTGTTGCTACGCTCACCCGAAACGTCAATGACCTCGAAACCCTAGTTGGTACGAAACTTCTGGTGAGGACCACTCGAAGGCTTGAGCTGACGGATGCGGGCATCGACTACGTCACCTCGGCAAAGCAGATTCTAGAACAGGTGGAAGAGCAGGAACGGCGCGCCGCCGGCGAATTTCTGGCGCCCCGGGGCGAACTCGTAGTGACAACCCCGGTGCAAGTGGCGCGGCTGCGTGTCTTGCCCGTCATCAATCAATTTCTCGCCCAATACCCTGAGATCAAAATTCGGCTGATGCAGTCGGACAGCAACATCGACCTTGTCGACGCTCATGCCGACGTTGCCATCCGCCTTGGCCGGCTGCGCGACAGCAGCCTAGTTGCAACGCGCTTGGGAAGCCTGCGGGTGGTCGTGGTCGCCAGCCAAGAGCTCCTGGATCGTCACGGCACCCCGATGGAGCCAGAAGACCTCCCTCGGTGTCCGTGGGTCGTGTTCGAAAGCCCGAACCTCTTTCCCTGGCGTTTTCGCAACCCTGATACGCAGCAGGTTTTCATCGTCGCGAACGAGCCGAGGCTGATTGTGTCGTCGCCGGACGCCGCCGTAGATGCAGCCATCGACGGGATTGGCGCGACCCTCGTTTTAGAACACGACGTTCACGCCGCCGCGCAGGCCGGAAAGCTACAGTACCTACTGCCTGAGTTTGAAGTCGAGCCGATCCCGATTCACCTCGTCCATGTCTCCCGCAGCATCATGCCGATGAAGCTCCGCTCCTTTATCGATTTTGCGGTGCCCAAGCTTCGAGAGGCGCTGGCCGAGTTTGGGCGCATCCCGTCGATTTAGGGGGGCTCCATTCTCCGCGGCCAACATCCAAGGCCTTCCTCACAACGAGAACGACCCGCCTCCTCGGTGTCACTGAGACGGCGGGCCAGGGTAGGCAAGATGTTCCTCAGCCGGTCGTGTGACGCCGATTGGGGTTAGAACTGGGTCAAGCCGCCATCTACCACCAGTTCGGTGCCCGTCGTGTAGGACGAGTCGTCGCTGGCCAAAAACAGCGCGGTCTTGGCAAGTTCGGCCGCCTCACCGAACCGTTTCAGTCCGATCTTCTGTGTGATGCTAGCGGCGACCTCCGAAAGCGCGGCGTCCGGCAAGCCGATCTTACCGTAAAATGGGGTCGCGATGGCGCCCGGACTGACGGCGTTCACCCGGATGCCCCGGGGCGCCAGCTCCGCACCCAGGGTGCGGACCAGGGAGCGGGTCGCCGCCTTGGTTGCAGCGAGAATCGACAGGCCCGGATAGCCGATAGTGTTGAGGAACGAGGTGGTGACGATGATGCTGCCGCCTGTGGGGATGAGTGGCGCGGTCTTCTGAATGGTGAAGAAGGTGCCGGTGAAGTTCAGGGCGATGTTCTCGGCAACGTAATCCTCCGTGGCCGACTCAAGCGGGGCGACCGTGGTGGCGCCGGCGTTGGCGAACACTACATCGATGTGGCCGAACTTCGCGCGGGTCTCTTCCACGGCTCGCTCGATATCTGCGACCCTGCGGATGTCGGCCCGCACCAACAGAGCCTTGCCGTTCAGTTCCTTGCCGGTCGCGGCCAGGCGGTCTTCATCCGAGCCGACCAGGACTAGGTCAGCGCCTTCGGCTTGAAAGAGTTTCGCGGTTTCTAGGCCGATGCCCGACGTGCCCCCGGTGATAAATGCGACTTTGTTCTTCAGCTTCATTTCGATCTATCCATCTAATTTATGGCTGAGCGCCATAGCCACTGCGTCGGCGGAGTCGATTATTTGAGTGACGTTGATCGCCTCGCCTGAAATGGAGAATGCGTCCAACAGCCTCCCTCGGAGAATTAATGGACTTCGCGCATCACTTAACCACTAGGCGACGAGATGCCGGGGCTGCCAGGCGCTCGCGCGTAGTCTGGAGTGCTCCGGCGTAGTTTTTCGCAGAAAAAGCAACGATTTGCGGTTCATTTCATTCACTATCGGATTTACATCATCAATTGGAGCCTTCGACTATCTAAGTCGCTGATTTCTTTGGCCTCGTGCAAACTAGGCCGTCTTTCGACGTAGCGGCGGCAGATCAATTTGACGGTACTTTTGACGGTACTTTTCATACGTGGCTCAACGTCCGAGAAAAGTACCGTCACGGATTCTAGGGCCTGACGGTGCTTTTTCAGGTCAACATTTTGAAATATATAAAGAAAACCGTCTAACGTTTCCGCGCCGACGGTACTTTAGCATGTTCCGGCATCGTCGAAGGCTGGGACGCGGGCGAGGCTCGAGACACGGGTCCGCACCGGGGGGCAGTGGCACCGGGGCGTGGGCCAGCTGTCACTACCGCTGCTGTGCGGCCGCCGCGCCGATCAGCAGATCGCCGGAACGCCATTGATCTGGGTCGTCATGCTGGCGCCGCTCGTTCCGCACCGATGGAAGTGCTTAATCATGCCGGATTTGCTAGTTTGTTCATCTCATCGGCCAAACTGCTTTCGTCGATTTGTCAGATCTTGTAGCAGCGTCCAGCTGGGCTTCTAGAAGCTCGACGAAAGTTCTAGCCTGGCGAGATCGGTCTCAGTCTCAAGCTTAGACCTTAGGTGCTCAATGTTGGCCTTGTGAATGAACTCGGCTTCTGAGGCGGGCATGGTGGGAACCTCTAACCGCGCGACCTGCGTTGCGGTCCTGGCGAACTTTCTGACGGGGAGGCGGCCAATCTGGCGGATCGCCTATCTCTCAGCCACAGGGACTTCTTTTTTCTTGCCATGAGTTCATCGAGATCGCCATTATCGGCAGTCACTCCAGCATGCGTCGCGGCAATCGCGTAGTCAGCTCTGTTGGTTCGATAGTCATTTTTTTGCACGGACATCGCTTCCTCCAGTTCGAGACATTCCCCCCTCTTGTGCGTAACGCTGAAACTAGCTGCCTATCCGTCGCACGAGTCTACCAATCGGGGATTGTATTAGAATGAGACACTCCGAGGCGCGGCTGCCTCGGAAGTGGAAAGCCAATGGCGAAGTTGCTGGCCGCTGGTCGCAAGAAGGAAATGCGGCCTTGTCGGTGCCATGTTTTGGGGGCCACCCAAAGGCACAACGCTCGAAGCCTGATGCGGCTTTGAGCTCGCGCACTGGAACGGTGCTTTACGACGTAGAGGACGGCCCGAGCACGGCAAGATCGAGCTGCTCTCTCGCAAGCATGCGAAGTGCGGACCCCGCGAGTCGGCTGACGCAGGCCTCTCTCGATGTTACTTGCCGGCGGCATCGCGCCGCAGGGCTGGACGTCGTTCGATCCTGGGCCGCCAATTGACACCTGGACAATCTTAGGCGGTTGCCGCGACAGCGCAGATCATTTTGTCAGCAACAATGGCCGACATTCTGCGGACACCAGCCCGGTCTCGTGGCTTGATAGGATGACGACGCGTTGCCGAAGCCTGTGCAGCAGTGCTTCGAGGATGCGTTTGCCCTGGTCGGCATCAAGGTGTTCAGCCGGTTCGTCCAGAAGGATGATAGGCTTGTCGGAAAGCCATGCTCGGGCGAGATTCAGCCTTTGTGCCTCCCCAAGCGACAGCACACCTTGTGTGATCCAACCGTTCAGGCCGCCTGCTGCGCTGATCCGCTCCTTCAGTTCCACGGCATTCAGCGCTGCCCACAATTCGTCGTCGCTGGCGCTTGGGGCAAACAGGTTCTCGCGCACCGTGTCGGCCAGAATGGTCGCGTCGTGAGGGCAGAAGCAATTCATGGAGCGACGTGCGTCCAGACTGAGCCCAACGCCATCGCCTGCGATGCGTCCGCCACCGGCATCCAGCCAACCGGCAATCTGCTTGAGCAGGGAGGTCTTGCCGCAGCCGCTGGCACCACGCAGGGCCGTCGGCCTGCCGGCCTTGAATGTCGTGGTGACAGGCGCTCCGATTAGCCGCCCATCGGGGGCATGGCGAGGCAATCCGTCCAGTGTCAGCGACGAAATGCGTTCCCGGGCATGCCCATATGGCAGTTCGTCCACATCGACCGGCCATTTCGCCAGGGCGTCCTGCGCCGCCCTCTGGCGTACAAAGGCGACCAGGATCCTTGACGCGCCCTGAACGGATTCACCGATGGCCAACCAGGCGAATGCCAGCAGGGCAGGCGGCAGCAGGGCCGCGCCGCGCAAGCCCGCCAGCCAGGCGCACACCATGACGCTGAGCATGGCGCACGGCGCCACGCAACCGGCCAGCATGTCGACGAGGGCCTGCCGGCGGCGAAGCATCGCGCCGCGTGTCTGGGCAGTGATATAGCCATCGAACGGCTCACTGAGCATTGGTTGCCACCGGTGTTCACCTTGCAACGGAACGACGGCCTGCGCCGCGGCACCCAGCAAGCGGGAGGCGTGTTGCCTGTCTTCGCGCATCGCTGCCAGGTCGGCGCTGGCTCGGTGTGCCAGGGAAAAGGCGCCGACTGAATTTGCCGTGAAGAGGAACAGGATCGCCACCATTGCCGGCGGCGTCATCCATAGGGTCGCTGCGGCAAGCAAAAGAACTGCGACGCCCAGGGTCGCCGAAGGGAGGGTAACGCGTAAGCGCGCGTAGTCCACGTCCTCGACGTCGTCGAGAAAATCGGCAAGGCGATCCTGGTTGCCAAGTTGCCAGCCAGCCTCGCGAACCGAAGGGGCGGCCGCCATCGCGGCGAACAACCCGGACCGACGCAAAACCTGGTCGGTGAGTGCCGCCCGATGGCCGATGACGCGCTCGCCATATTTGGCCGCCGTGCGGGTCAGCGCGAACAGGCGGATGAATGCGGCCGGTGTATGAAAGTTGAACGTCAAGGCGGCAGGCGTCATCCCTGCCAGGGCGACCGCACCGAGAAGCCATCCGGATACGCTTGTCAGCAGGATCCCGGCAGCCAGTGCGGCAAATGCAAGAACAAGCGCGAGGCGCCATGGCGCCGCTTTCGGGATGTTCATTTCCGGCGGGATGACAATCGAGGAAGCAGGAGCGTTCACGCGACTTTCTCCTGTGTCTGCTTGTTGCCCAACCCGAGGTCGATTGTTTCATCGGCAAGCATGACCAGGCTCCTGTCATGCGTAGCCACGAGAACGAGCCGGGTGCGCGCCGTGTCGGCAAGCGCACGCCGCGCCATCGCGGCATTGGCGGGATCAAGTTTGGCGGTCGGCTCGTCAGCGAAGACGTCACGGCCCGAAATCAGCGCTCTCGCCAACCCGATACGAACGCGTTGCCCGCCGGAAAGGTTTTCGCCACCGGCGCTGATCAACGCCTCGAGCCCGCCTGGCAGAAGCACGTCATCGAGAAGGCCAACATTACCCGCAGCCAGAAGCAGGCGGTTCCGGCAGCATGCTTCGGTCCCCCAGCCAATGGCGTCACCAAGCGTGCCTTCCGGCACATAAATGTCTGTGGAACACCAGGCGATCTGCGGCCGGTCGCGCGCCAACGGGTCCGGCAACGCTGACCCGATCCCGGCCAGATGGCGCAGCAAGGTGGATTTGCCAGCACCGCTCGGTCCAGTTATGGCCACCAGGCCGGTCCGAGGCAGGAGCGATGCGGCACCGAGGAGGTCACGGGTCAGGATTGCGTCTTTGAAGGCTGTGGACTGCGGACTGGCTGTCAGAACGAGCATGTCCAGCGCGGTGGCAGCGGCGAGACCTTCGGCCTTGGCGTGATACTGCTCGGCATAGCGGCGGAACGGCGCGAAATACTCGGGCGCAATCATGAGGATGAACAGGCTTTGCCACAGCTGCAGGCCTGCAAAGCCGGGAATGCTCATCAGCTTGAGATGCCCGAGGCCGAGAAACACGGCCAGGATTGCAATCGAAAGAGACGAGAAGAAGTCAATGATGCCGGCGTTGAGGAAGGCAATCCTGAGCACACTCATCGTGCCTGATGTATAGATATCCAGCCGTTTCGCGAGTTTGCGCTTCTCGCGGGCCAGTGCATGATTTCCCAGAATTGTCGGCAAAGCGCGGATGCGATCGGCGAATTGTGCGGCGAGACGGCCGAAGGCCTTCTCTTGCGCCTCTGCGCCGCTGCGGATCGCACCACCGATGAGGATAAAGAAAACCACCATCACGGGAGTCAGCACGACGAGCGCCAGTGCCGCCTCCCAGGAGACGGCCATGATTGCGGCTGCGGCGGTCAATGGGCCCAGTCCCAGCATGATCGAAGCGAGGCGATGCCCCACGACCAGTCCGGCGACGGCTTGCGGGTAGCGCTGCAGTCCCGCGATCAATGTTCCGAGCGGCATCGCCTGGATGTCGCCGGGAGGCGCCGCGGCGAGGGCGCGACGCACCGCCTCCAGCAGCCCGTTGGCTACCTTCATCTCCGTATGGACGACAGCGCGCTCGGCCACCAGCCCAACGACAGAGCCAAGGATCAGACTGCTCAGTGCGGCGCCAAGCAGCGACCAGTTCGCGCTCCCTGCAACCATGCGGCCGACGAACATTGCCGCAAGGCCTATGAAGGCAAGCCGCAGCACCGTGCGCACCACTTGTAATGCAAGGGCGGAACGCAGGCCCGGCGCAGCAAGGCCGCGAGCGATGCCGAGTGTCTTGCCAGGGGTGGTCGCCCCTTGATCATCCGCATGCAGCGGATTTGTCTCCGTCGGGCGTTTGTTGCGGCGATGCAGGGCGGCTTTGAGCATGACAGTTCAATCTCATGTCGCAGCCCTGAGGGAATTGACGCACGTCAAAGGCGCCGCGGCGAAACACGCTATCGAAGGGCACGTTTTTTCGGAGATCTCTGATGACCAGCCCAATGCTTGTGGAACTGTCGCGTCTGCAATTCGCGCTGACGGCCATGTATCACTTCCTGTTCGTCCCGCTGACGCTCGGCCTCTCCGTCATGCTGGCGATGATGGAGACGGTCTATGTGATGACCGGCCGCACGATCTGGCGCGACATGGTCAAATTCTGGGGCGTGTTGTTCGGCATCAATTTCGCGCTCGGCGTCGCCACCGGCATCACCATGGAGTTCCAGTTCGGCATGAACTGGGCCTATTACTCGCACTATGTCGGTGACGTGTTCGGCGCACCCCTCGCAATCGAAGGGCTGATGGCGTTCTTCCTGGAGGCGACCTTCGTCGGCCTGTTCTTCTTCGGCTGGGAAAAGCTCTCGGCACGCGCGCATCTGGTTGTCACATGGCTCGTCGCGCTCGGCACCAACTTCTCGGCGCTGTGGATCCTGATCGCCAATGGCTGGATGCAGAACCCCGTCGGCTCGGCCTTCAATCCCGACACGATGCGCATGGAAGTGACCGACTTCATGGCCGTCATCTTCAACCCGGTCGCACAGGCGAAGTTCGTCCACACTGTTTCGGCGGGCTATGTCTGCGGTGCCGTCTTCGTGCTCGGCGTTTCGGCCTTCTACATGCTGCGCGGGCGCCACATCGATCTCGCCAAGCGCTCCTTCGTCATCGCTGCGGCCTTCGGCATGGCTTCGTCGCTGTCGGTCATCGTGCTCGGTGACGAAAGCGGCTACGCCATCACCGATAACCAGAAAATGAAGCTCGCCGCGATGGAGGCGATGTGGGAGACCGAGCCGGCTCCCGCCTCGTTCACTGCCTTCGGCATACCCAGCATGAGCGAT
This sequence comes from Mesorhizobium sp. P2_E9, assembly GCF_056403815.1. Classification (NCBI taxonomy): domain Bacteria; kingdom Pseudomonadati; phylum Pseudomonadota; class Alphaproteobacteria; order Hyphomicrobiales; family Phyllobacteriaceae; genus Mesorhizobium; species Mesorhizobium sp. P2_E9. Next base: position 30,856 of record NZ_JBFUET010000010.1, on the reverse strand, counting down.
CGCACGACCCATTTCGCCGTGCATATCCCCTGGGTCATGGGTCTTATCGGCACGCGCTCGATCGACAAGGAAATTCCCGGCATCTTCGAACTCGTCCAGAAGGCCGAGGGACGCATCCGAAACGGGCTGACCGCCTACGACGCGCTGGAAAAGCTCAAGATCAACCATGGCGACGTTGCGGCACGCGCAAGCTTCGATGCGACAAGCAAGGATCTTGGCTACGCGCTGTTGCTGAAGCGCACCATCGAGGATCCGCGCCTCGCAAACGATGATCAGATCAAGCAGGCAGCCTGGTCTACCGTGCCGGAAGTGACGCCGATCTTCTTCACCTTCCGGATCATGGTGCTCTGCGCCTTCCTGCTGCTTGCCGTCTTCGCGATCTCGCTCTGGCACACGATGCGCGAAACGCCGGCGCCGCGCTGGCTGTTTCGCATGGCATTGATTGCGATGCCATTGCCATGGATTGCCATAGAACTCGGCTGGTTCGTGGCGGAATTCGGCCGTCAACCCTGGATCGTCGAGGGCATGCTGCCGACCTTCCTGGCGACATCCGATCTTGGCATCCCCGATCTTGTGATCACGATCCTGGGTTTCACCCTCGTCTATGGGGCGCTCGCCGTGATCGAGGTGCGGCTGATGCTGCAAGCGATAGCGAAGGGTCCGACCATTGGCGCGGATGTCGCGCCTCCCGTCGGCGAAGGCATGCGAGTCCATCTGGCGGCCGCCCAATAGCCCCGACCTGCAAGGAACAACGATGATGATCGACTTTCTCTTCAATTACGAAACGCTGCGGATCGTGTGGTGGGTGCTGCTTGGCGTCCTGTTGATGGGCTTCGCGGTGACCGACGGCTTTGACATGGGTGTGGGGGCACTGCTGCCCTTCGTCGCAAAAACCGATATCGAGCGGCGCGTTGCCATCAACACCATTGGACCGGTCTGGGAAGGCAACCAGGTCTGGTTCATCCTGGGCGGCGGAGCGATCTTCGCGGCATGGCCGGCGCTCTACGCGTTGAGTTTCTCCGGCTTCTACCTCGCCATGTTCCTGGTGCTGCTCGCGCTGATCCTGCGGCCGGTCGCCTTCAAATACCGCTCCAAGCGGGAAGACGCCCGCTGGCGCTCCAACTGGGACTGGGCGCTGTTCATCGGCGGCGCCGTGCCGGCACTCATCTTCGGCGTGGCGGTGGGCAATGCGCTCAGAGGCGTGCCATTCCACTTCTCGACCGACTTGCGGCCGTCCTATGAGGGCACCCTGTTTGGCCTGCTCAATCCGGCGGCGCTCTATTGCGGCCTGGTTTCGCTGTCCATGCTCGTCATGCACGGCGCGGCATGGCTGGCCTTCAAGGCCGAAGGGCCGGTGGCCGACCGTGCCAGGGTCATCGGCGGCAGGGCCGCATTGGCCGCCGCCTTCCTGTTTGCCGGTGGCGGTGTGCTTGTCAGGCTTGGGCTGCTCGGCGGCTATGAGGTGATGAGCACGATCGTCTGGGATGGCCCGTCAAATCCGCTTGGCAAGACCGTCATCGCGAACGCCAGTGGCTGGCTGCGCAACTTCCACGCCACGCCGGCCCTTTGCCTGGTTCCCGCGCTCGGCATTGTCGCGCCCTTGGTTGCCGCTGCCGGCTTCAACGCACGTCGCGAAGGCTTGACCTTTCTCGCGTCGAAGCTGGGCGTGATCAGCATCATCGCGACCGTGGGCCTGGCGATGTTTCCGATCATCCTGCCTTCGAGCACCAACCCAGGCCATTCGCTTGCCGTGTTCGACGCGTCTTCAAGCCGGGCGACGCTGCGCAACATGCTGATCGCGACCGCGGTCTTCCTGCCGATCGTTCTCGCTTACACGGCCTGGGTCTATCACGTGCTCTGGGGCAAGGTCAGCGAGGCCTCCGTGCGCGGGGCCGGCTCATCGGCATACTGAAAACAGCGACTGGAGACAGCAACGATGTGGTATTTCGCCTGGATTCTTGGCCTTGGACTGGCCGCTTCAGTCGGCATTCTGAATGCCCTTTGGTACGAGTTGCGTGCGGTGCGCGCGCAGCCATCCGCACGAGCGGAACACCTGGACACACCCTGATATTGATTGCGCTCCGTCACGTGTCGTCCAAGAGGTAGGCAGGCCGCTCGCGGATCCGGACGAGATCCGGGGCCTGTTTGCGGTGGATCAAAGCGTGCCCGATCCAGCGCTACTACAGATGTCGCGAACAGCAGCTATCGCAAGTCCTTCAGTGTGGGCGGCCGATTGGCCCTGAACCAAAGGGCCCGGGAAGCGTTTGTGTTCATTCACTGCAGTTCGATGGCAAAGCGCATGTCGCTGTACGGCGAGATGCACCAAGAGGCAATGGAGCCAGACATGACCCAACACACCCCTCTACTTGTCCAATCCAGCCAACTTTCCGAGCCTGAATTGCACGACATCGACGCTTACTGGCGCGCCGCGAACTATCTGACGATCGGCCAGATCTACCTGCTCGACAATCCGCTGTTGCGCGAACCGTTGCGGCTGGAGCATGTCAAGCCGCGCCTGCTCGGCCATTGGGGAACGTCGCCCGGATTGAGTTTCATCTATGCGCATCTCAATCGCGTCATCCGCCTCAGGGACACGAATGTGATCTATATCTGCGGCCCGGGACACGGTGGTCCTGCGATGGTGGCGAACACCTATCTCGAAGGTACGTATAGTGAGCTCAATCCCGACATATCGATGGATGAGCAAGGAATGCGTAAACTGTTCCGGCAGTTCTCATTCCCCGGCGGCATCCCGAGCCATGCAGCACCGGATGTGCCCGGTTCGATCCATGAGGGCGGCGAGCTGGGGTATTCGCTCTCGCATGCCTACGGCGCCGCCTTCGACAATCCGGATCTCGTGGTCGCCTGCGTCGTCGGCGACGGCGAGGCTGAAACGGGACCACTGGCGGCCGCATGGCATTCCAACAAATTCCTCAACCCGGCGCGCGACGGGGCGGTCCTGCCGATCCTGCATCTGAACGGCTACAAGATCGCCAACCCAACCATCCTTGCCCGAATTCCCGAAGACGAATTGCGCGCGCTGTGTATCGGCTACGGCTACGAACCGCTGTTCGTGGAAGGCCATGAGCCGGCCCTGATGCATCAGCGAATGGCGAGCGTGCTCGAGGATGCGTTCGATCGGATCAAGGCTATCCAGCATGCCGCGCGCAATGGACCCCCGGCGACCGCGTCACGACCAAAATGGCCGATGATCGTGCTGCGCAGCCCCAAGGGCTGGACCGGCCCGAAAGAGGTCGACGGGCTGAAGACCGAGGGCTTCTGGCGGTCTCATCAGGTTCCGCTGTCAGGCCTTGCGGAAAACCCAGCGCATCTGAAGCGCCTCGAGGAGTGGCTGAAAAGCTATCGACCGGAAGAATTGTTCGACGCCGCCGGCGCTCCTGTCGCCGCGATCCGCGCCACGGCACCCCAGGGCACACGGCGTATGAGTGCAAACCCGCACGCCAATGGCGGCTTGCTGCGCAGGTCCCTCGAACTGCCCGGGTTGCATGACCACGCCGTTGCGCTCGAGCGCCCAGGCGCCGTCAAGGCCGAGTCGACACGGATCATGGGCACCTTTCTGCGCGATGTCATGCAGTTGAACGAGGCCTCGAAGAATTTTCGTATCGTCGGGCCGGACGAGACAGCCTCGAACCGCCTTCAGGACGTGTTCGAGGTGACCGAGCGTGGCTGGATGGAAAAGATCCTGCCCGAAGACGTTCATCTCGGGCGCGATGGCCGGGTTCTCGAAATCCTCTCCGAGCATACCTGCCAGGGCTGGCTGGAAGGCTACCTGCTCACCGGGCGCCACGGTCTGTTTTCCTGCTACGAGGCGTTCATCCACATCGTCGATTCCATGTTCAACCAGCATGCGAAATGGCTCGATGCCTGCCGCGATATCCCGTGGCGGCGGCCGATCGCATCACTGAACTATCTGTTGTCGAGCCATGTCTGGCATCAGGAACACAACGGTTTCAGCCATCAGGATCCCGGATTCATCGACGTCGCCCTCAACAAGAAGGCCGACATCGTGCGGGTCTACCTGCCACCGGACGCCAACACCTTGCTGTGCGTGACCGACCATGTGCTGCAGACCTGGAACCGCATCAACGTCATCGTCGCCGGCAAGCCGCCATCCTGGCAGTGGCTGTCCATGGACAAGGCAATCGTTCACTGCAGGGCAGGGATCGGCGTCTGGGACTGGGCGTCAACGGACGATGGGGCTGAGCCCGACGTGGTGATGGCTTGCGCTGGCGACGTCCCGACTCTCGAGACGCTGGCCGCCGTGCAGATCCTCAGGCAACAGGTGCCTGATCTCAGGATCAGGGTGGTCAATATCGTCGACCTGATGGCTCTTCAGCCAAAGGAATACCATCCGCACGGTCTGTCGGATCGCGAGTTCGATGCGCTGTTCACCACCGACAAGCCGGTCATCTTTGCCTATCACGGCTATCCCTGGACGATCCATCGCCTGACCTATCGACGCACCAACCACGACAACATCCATGTGCGCGGCTACAACGAGGAGGGCACCACCACCACGCCCTTCGACATGACGGTGCTGAACGGTCTCGACCGGTTTCATATCGTCCAAAGCGTCGTCGACTGGGTTCCGCGACTGAAGAGCATGCGGGTCGCTCTCAAGCAGGCGATGGACAGCAAGCTGCTTGAACATCGAGCCTATATTCGCGCCCATGGGCAGGATATGCCGGAAATCCTTGAGTGGAAGTGGGAACAGGATGCCGATGCCGGGCCGAAGCGTCCAGATTGAGCGCATGCGCGTTCGCAGGCGCATGGGAACGGCAACATATCGGATGGCTTCATGATCGATGCGATCCTTGTCCTGAACGGTGGTTCTTCGAGCTTGAAGTTCGCCGTCTTCGAGCGACGCGGCGAGCTCCCGCTGCTGCTGCGCGGCAATGTCTCCTCTCTCGGTCAACAACCGCGGCTGCGTGTCGAGGCCGCGGCCGGCAGGTCCAGGATCGACGAGAGCTTGGGCGAAGCACCGATCGATATGGGCAAGGCGTTCGCGGCGGTTGCATCCGTGCTCGCCGAAAACGATCTCCTGCGCCGCATCGACAGGGTAGGGCACAGGATCGTTCACGGCGGGCGTGACTTCACTGAGGCGACGCTGCTCGACGAACGCACGCTCAAGGCACTGCGCCTGCTCGAGCCGCTGGCGCCCATCCACCAGCGGATCAATCTCGACATTGTCGCGCTGGCTGCTGAACTCTTGCCGCAGGCCCTCCAGATCGGGTGCTTTGACACGGCGTTTCATTCGACCAGGCCGGAGCTCGCCAAAATCTACGGGCTGCCGCGCGCACTGACTGAGACGGGCATCGTTTCTTATGGCTTCCACGGGCTGTCCTACAGCCACATCGCTGCGAAGCTCCGTGATCGCTACGGCGCGCGCACCGGTGGTCGAGCGATCGTCGCGCATCTCGGCAGCGGCGCCAGCCTGTGCGCCATGGACGCTGGACGAAGCATCGCCACGACGATGGGGTTTTCGACCCTGGACGGCCTGGTGATGAGCACGCGTTGCGGCGCGCTCGACCCGGGAGTCATCCTCCATTTATTGCAGGAGCGGCGGCTGTCTGGGGATGAACTGGTCACGCTTCTCTACGAGCAATCCGGGCTGCTCGGTGTGTCTGGAATCTCTGGTGATATGCGGACCCTGATCGGCTCAGACGATCCCGCGGCCGCCGAGGCAGTCGACCTCTTCGTCTATCGCATCGGACGCGAAATAGGATCGCTTGCCGCTGCCATGGGAGGACTGGACACGCTGGTGTTCACGGCCGGCATTGGCGAAAATGCGCCGTTGGTCCGGGAGAGGATCAGCGCCGCCGCGGCCTGGCTCGGAGTCGGTCTCGACGAGAAGCGAAACCGAGAGGGCGAGGAAGTGGTCAGCAACGCAACTTCCCGCGTCGATGTCCTTGTCATTCCAGCGGACGAAGAAAGCGCTGTGGCCGCGGAGATGCTCGTCTTTCGATCTGCCGCGCCCGCAACAGCCCGGAAGGGGCCGCGGTAGTCACAGAAGCTCGCCGTTTCCGTGAAACGTTGCCTCTGTAACTCTTTGTTTAAACGCAATTCTAAGCGGCTGATCGCGCCCTCAGCTCCCGCCTAACCAGGACCAGCGTCGCATCGTCGGGATCGGTCGTGACGGTGAAGCCCATGTCGCGCTCGACCTCGATCGCGGCACGGTTCTCACGGCTCTCGATCGACTCGATGGCTTCCAGGCCAAGGTCTTCGGCATATTTCGCGATATAGGCGAGCAACTCCCAGCCAACGCCCAGATGCTTGCGATCCGCGCGAATGCAGATCGCGACCTCACCGGTTCGGTCGGCTCGATCGCTTGCCAGCGTCGCAACGGCGATCAGCATCCCGTCGGTCGAGAAGGCCAGAAAATTATGGATATGCGCGTCGTCTGAACGCGTCATCGCCACCAGCCGTTCATGCGAAACTTCCTTCACAGCGCCGAGGAAGCGGAAGCGCAGGTCTTCCGGAGTCACATGGGTGAAGAACTCCGCCAGGGTTGGCTCGTCCTCGGGCCGAGCAAGGCGTACTTCGAAACGAAATCCAGTACGTGTGGTAATTGCGCTGTTCGTGGACATGGGTGGAACTCTAATCCTGGGTTGTTCTGAATGGCCGGATGCAGCGGAACCAAGTGGATATGGCTTCCTTTGGATATCTCCGTGCCACCGTTCGACGATGTCTGGTCATTCGCTCATGCAGTGGAGCGCGTCGTGCTTGACGATTTCGATGCTGCGCAGGTTGAGGAGCCGGATGACGCCCTTGTCCTTCAGCCGGGTGAAGACCCGCGACACGGTCTCGATGGTGAGGCCGAGATAGTCGCCGATATCCATGCGCGACATTGGCAGCTCGACCTGCCGCAATCCACCTTGCCGCTCCGCCATGTCGACCAGGAAGGCGGCGACACGTTCGATGGCGTTCTGGCGACCTAGGACTAGGAGGTGTTCCTGCGCGCGCGTCAGGCCCTTGAGCGCCAACGGCAACAACTGACGGGACATGTCCGCGGCAGCCAGGCGAAAGACGCGGACGCCGGTGGCACTGATCGCTTCGGCGAAGAAATGATGCGTCGTGTCGGCTTCGAAGCCGAAGGTCTCACCGGCGAGGTGGAAGGCGCTTATCTGCCGGCGACCGTCGGCGAGCAGCCGGTAGATGCGCACGGCACCGAACTCGACCTGGTAGAAGGCCCCGGCCTTCTCGCCCTGGGCATAAATTTCCACGCCGGCCGAAAAAAAGCTGATCGGCTGCAGCGGCGCCGGGTCGAATGCGTCCGGCACGCTTGGTTGGACAGAATGCGACGGCAATGAAATCCTGGAGGCGGTGTAGGCGTGCATGGCTGTTTTCCCGGTTGTTCCGTGACACAGCAATCGCGCGAATCCGCGGGTCGCGAAATTCGGTTATGTCCCTACGGGAAACTACCTAGTTGAACACGGAACTGATCTGCGGTGGCAAATGCGGTTAGGGCCCTCAACAAGCGATTGCGCTAGCCTTGGACCGAATAGACGCCTACCGTCGTTAATACGTCTCCCTGACGGAGGGATACGGTCATGCAGGATCCCTATCGCGACTATATACACCACGAAAACATCAAGCATTTCAGGCGCAAGCTCATATCCGAAACGGACCCTGAACGCCGCGCCACGCTCAAAAAGCTTTTGGCCGAAGAACTGGCCAGATTTGCAACAATCAAACAGAAACCCGTCGACTGACGCCCGCCCTGTTGATCCACGTCAAGCCAAAAGCCAATCCGGATGCCTATGATCCTCTAGCTTTGGAGAACAATGGGGAGCCGTTCCGAACTCATGTCAGGTTCCGGGGCGGTTGATGCGCGACGATGTATCTTCCGCAGTTTCTAGTGGGAATGTTTGTCACCTCGACCATCGTCGCGGCGTGGACCTACGTGGTAACGGGCTCGGCCTGGACAGCACTGGGCTGGGCGATTATCGACTTGGTCGTTCTGCAGGTCGGATACTTCGTCTTTGTCATGCGCCTGGTTTCCAAAGGCGCGACGGCAGCCGCCGAAGCAGAGTCGGCGTCACTCAGCCATGTTGCGCCACCCCAAAGAGACGGCAGGTTGCTTTAGCCGTCCCCTATGATCGCGACGCGGCCGAACCAAATCAATTGCGGCACGCGCCTTGCCATGTTTTGCCATTCTCTGGGACAAAGGTTGAATGCGCATCGCGATCCTTTCCGACATTCATGCCAATCGCGAGGCGTTCGACGCGGTCCTGGAAGCTGTTCACGAACGCGGTAGTCCAGACGAGTTGGTCTTGCTCGGCGATCTGGTCGGCTACGGTCCTGATCCCATCTATGTGATTGAGAAGGCCGCCGACCTGGTGGCTGACGGCGCGCTTTGCATCCTGGGCAACCACGACGAAGCAGTGGCGCTGAGCCTGAGCAACATGACAGAGAATGCGCGTTTCGCCGTCCAGTGGACTCGCAAACGCATCGCGTCGGCGCATGTCGATTTTCTCGCGCGATTGCCGCTATCGCTGCAATCCGGCGATCGTCTGTATGTGCACGCCAGTGCGGAGCGACCGGGAAAGTGGCCCTATATACGCGACGTGGATGCAGCGGAACGCTGCCTCTCGGCAAGCGACGCCCGCTTCGTTTTCTGCGGCCACACCCACATTCCCGCCATCTACTACGCGCTGCCCGGTCGCCGGCCGATGCATTTTCAGCCGCACGACAATGTGGCTGCACCCCTGTCGCAGATGAGGCGGCACGTGGTGATCGCCGGTGCTGTTGGTCAACCACGCGACGGCAACCCGGCAGCGTGCTTTGTTCTTGTCGACACGCAGCGGCAAGAGGCCACGATGGTTCGTGTTCCCTATGATCACGAAGAAACGGGCCGCAAGATCCGGGCCGCCGGTCTGCCCGGGTGGCTAGGCATGCGTTTGAAGATCGGCCGCTGAGAAGAGGTATTCTATGCAACGGTTTGAGGCAGGGACAGTCATCGATGGTTTCGAGCTGGTCGAAAAGCTGCCCGCCGGCGGCATGGCCTCACTCTGGCGGGCGACCAACCCATTGCATGATTTCCCGCTTGTGCTGAAGATACCGTTTCTCGACCCGGGCGGGGATGTTTCCGTCATTCTCGGTTTTGAGGCGGAGGAGCTGATCCTGAAACGCCTGACGGGCCCGCATGTGCCGCGTTTTGCGGGAGCCGGCAGCTTGTCGCAGATTCCCTTTATCGCCATGGAGTTCGTGGCTGGCACCGGTCTGGCGGATATCGCCAGCAACGCGCCACTGTCCGTGGACGAGGTGGCAAGGATCGGCGCCGAGATCGCGACGGCACTTGCTTCCCTGCACCGGCAGAAGGTCGTCCATCTCGATCTCAAACCCGAGAATGTCATTCTCGCCGAGCGCGGGGCCGTTCTCCTCGATTTCGGGCTTGCCCGGCATGCAGAGCTGCCCGATCTTCTCGGCGCGGAAAGCTCGGTGCCGATGGGCACGGCCGCCTATATCTCCCCGGAACAGGTGCTCGGAGAGCGGTCCGATCCTGCAAGTGACTTGTTCGCATTGGGTTGCATCCTCTATCAGCTGGCTACGGGCGAAGAGCCGTTCGGGCGGCCGGCGACCTTCGCGGGGATGAAGCGCAGGCTCTATCACGCGCCAAGGCCGCCGAGAGATATCAACGATGCCATTCCTCGATGGCTGGAAGCCATAATCCTGAAATGCATGGAAGTGGACAGGTCTCGACGATATGCCGAGGCGGCACACGTTCTCTCAGACCTGAGGAACCCCGACCAGGTGGTGGTTGCCAGGCGTAAGCCCCCGACCGAGGGGGCATGGGCCGCGATCATGAAGCTGTTTCGCAAGACGGATGACAGATCGCTTGTCGGCAAGCCGACTTTGTCAAGGACGCAGGCTGGACCGTCAATTGTTCTCGCCGCAGTCGATCTGGCCAATGGCAGCGATGCGCTGGCAGGCGAGGTTCTCAACGAAACCGCCCGCGTGCTTGCCTCGCGCGAGGATTCCTGGCTGGCCTGCGTGACGGTCCTGAGGACCGAGATCATAGGCGAGACGCCCGCGGTCGACGAATCCGGGCGCCCGGTCTATTTGAAACGGCTCGTGGCGCTGAAGGATTGGGCCCATCCACTTCATCTGCCGGAGGACCGCATCAGTTATCATGTGCTTGAAGCGGTCAGCCCTGCCGATGCGATCCTCGACTATGCCGAGCACAATGATGTCGGCCACATCGTCGTTGGAGCCCGGGCATCTTCGGCAATCCGCCGCCACCTCGGCAGCGTCTCGACCAAAGTGGTCGCACAGGCTCTTTGCTCGGTTTCGGTGGTCCGATTGAAGACAGTCGAGGAACAGGGGCGACCGCTTTGATGCGTTTCGATCAGGATCCAGGGGGCGTTTGACTCGGATCGGCGCATCGGGCCTCAGGAGCGCCCGCGTCGACCCAGGTACCGCGTTCCCCCCTGACAATTTCGACGGCGTCATCGAGCTTGCCGATTGCGGTAGGTTTACCCGTTGCTTCAGTGAACTCGATTGCAGCACTGACCTTCGGCCCCATGGAGCCGGCCGGAAAATTCTGGCCCGATAGCTCCTTGGGGGTCACGCGCCGAAGCGCCCGAGGAGCTGCTGTTCCATAGTCGACATAGACAGCGTCGACATCCGTCAACATGAGCAGCATGTCGGCTTTCAACTGGCGAGCAAGAAGCGAGCTTGCCAGATCCTTGTCGATGACGGCCTCCACGCCGCAAAGACTGCCGTCGTCACGGGCAATCACCGGAACCCCGCCGCCGCCGGTGCAGATGACAATTACGCCGCGCTCGACCAGAAAGGAGATCACCGAAGCTTCCAGGATCACGAGCGGCTTGGGCGAGGGCACGACGCGGCGCCATTTGTCACCGTCAGGCGCGATCTGCCAGCCGCGCTCGCTGGCAAGTCTGCGTGCTGTTGCCTCATCGTAGACGGGGCCGATCGGCTTTGTCGGGTGAGCGAAAGCCGGATCTTGCGGATCCACCTTCACCTGTGTCAGCAGGGTCGCGAAAAGCCTCTCTTTGAGGAGGTTGCCGAGTTCCTGCTCGATCACGTAGCCGATCATGCCGGCGCTCTCGGCGCCAAGCACGTCGAGTGGAAATGTGCGTCCATCCGAAGTTGTCGCTGCCTGCAACGCTAGAAGTCCCACCTGCGGACCGTTGCCGTGAGTGACTACAATCGAGTGCCCTGCGTTGACCAGATTCGCCAATACAGCCGCGGCACGCACGATGTTGGCGCGCTGGTTCCCGGCCGTCATCGGTTCTCCACGGCGCAGCAGTGCGTTTCCGCCCAACGCAACGACGATGAGCATCTCAGTTGCCGATCGTGGCGACGAGAAGGGCTTTGATCGTGTGCATCCGGTTTTCGGCCTGGTCGAAGACGATGGACGCAGCCGACTCGAACACCTCGTCGGTGACCTCCATGCAGTCGATGCCGTATTCCTTCGCAACGAAGGCGCCGATCTCTGTATCGGTGTCGTGGAATGCCGGCAGGCAATGCATGAATTTGACGTGGGGGTTGCCGGCGGCAGCCATCACTTCGCTCGTGACCCGGTAGGGCGTCAAAAGGCGGATACGTTCGGTCCAGCCGGATTTGTCCTCGCCCATCGACATCCAGACATCGGTGTAAATGAAATCAGCATCCTGGACGCAGCCCGCCACATCCTCGTCGAGGCGGAAGCGGCCGCCGCTGCGCTCCGCCAGGTCGCGAATATGGGCGCAGAACTCCTCGTTCGGCCAGAGTTCCTTCGGTGAAGCGATGCGCATGTCGATGCCGACCTTGGCTGCTCCAAGTGCCAGCGACAGCGCGACATTGTCCCGACCCTCACCGACGAAGGTGACGGTCATATCCGAAAGGTGCTTGTGCGTGAATTCTCGCATGGTCATGAAATCGGCGAGGATCTGCGTCGGATGCGCCTCGTCGGTAAGACCATTGTAGACCGGCACGCCGGCATGCGCGGCCAGCAACTCGGCCTGGTGCTGGCCAAAGCCGCGATACTCGATCGCGTCATACATGCGGCCGAGCACGCGGGCGGTGTCCTTCATGGATTCCTTATGGCCGATATGGCTGCCACTGGGGCCGAAATAGGTGACGTGAGCTCCCTGGTCATAGGCTGCCACCTCGAACCCCGTGCGTGTGCGCGTCGAATCCTTCTCGAAGATCAGCGCAATGTTCTTTCTGACAAGACGCGGGATCTCGTGCCCGGCGAGCTTGGCCGCCTTGAGATCGGCCGCCAGCTTCAAAAGAAAGCGGATCTCGTCGGCCGTGAGATCGTCCAGGGTCAGGACGGAGCGGCCGTGAAGATTGATCGACATGGAAAATTCCTTTCGTGTCAGATCGGGTCGCGGACAATCGGACAAGTCATGCAGTGCCCGCCGCCGCGACCGCGGCTGAGTTCGGCGCCTTCGACCGTGATGACTTCAATCCCGGCGCGGCGCAGCAGCGTGTTGGTGTAGACGTTGCGGTCGTAGCCGATGACCACGCCGGGTTCGACCGCAACAACGTTGTTGCCGTCATCCCATTGTTCGCGCTCGGCCTCGTATCGGTCGCCGCCGGTGGTGATGATGCGCAGCGATTTCAGTCCAAGGGCTTCAGCAACCACGGCCGTGAACGGTTTTGCCTCATCGGTGACCTCGACCGACACCTCTCCGTCGCCCGGCCGCAGCGAGAAAGTGCGCAACCGGTCGACCACGGGCGGATACAAGGTGACGAGGTCGCGATCGCAGAAGGTGAAGACGGTGTCGAGATGCATGAAACTGCGGTCGCGGGGCATCAAGGCGGCAATCACGCGCGTCGCCTCACCGGCCGCAAACAGGTTGCGCGCGAGGTCGCCTACCGCTTGCGGCGTAGTGCGCTCGCCCATGCCGACGAGAACCGTTCCACCCCCGATCGGCATGACATCGCCGCCTTCCAGGCTGGTGCCTGTTCCCAGGTCCGGCGACACGAAAGGTATGCCGCTGTCGCGAAAGCGGGGATGGAAGCGATAAACGGCTTCGACATTGGCCGCTTCCGGGCGCCGCGCGGGCCAGTACATGGGATTGACCGAGACTGAGCCGTAGATCCAGCAGGAGCTGTCGCGGGTGAACAGCTGGTTTGGCAGCGGCGGCAGCACGAAATCCTGGGGCGCGAGCGTCCTTCCGGTCAGACCCCTGGGTTCGAACGGAAGCTCGGCCCGGGCAATACCGCCGACAAGGTAAGACGACAATTGCTCCGCCGGCATCTCGTTGAGCCATCGACGCATCTCGTCGACCATGTCGAGCCCGACGACGCCGGGGTGGACCCGGCGGTCGAGAAGCCAGTCGCGGGCCTTGGCCAGGCTCATTGTCTCAGCCAGGAGCTCACCGAAGGAATGCACCAGCACGCCGCGTTCGCGCAACGCATCGACAAAGACATCGTGTTCCTGGCGGGCTCGCTTGACCCACAGCACGTCATCGAAGAGCAGCGCCTTGCAGTTTTCCGGTGTCAGCCTGCGCAGGCTGAGGTCAGGACGATGGACCATCACCTCGCGCAGACGGCCGACTTCCGAATGGACACCCAGCTTCGTCATCGAACCAAATCCTCTCACAGCGCGCTGACGGCGCCGGTCCACATCTCGTAGACGGCGAGGATGGCGACAGCGATGAGGGTTCCGGCGAGAGCCGCTTCGGCAGGATGGAACACGCGCTGATTGGTTTCGCGGCGCGCCCAGATATAGAAGATGATGCCAGGCGCATAGAGGATCGCGCACATGAACAGGTAGGCAGGCCCGGCCGCGTAGACGAGCCACAGCCCATAGACCGTCGCCAGCAACCCGGCAAAAAGCGGCCCGACGCGCTGCTCGCCACTCTCGTAACTCTCTCCGGTCAACGCGAGCTTGGCCGCGTAGGCTCCGGAAAAGATGTAAGGAACCAGGATTGCGGCCGACGCAATGTAAAACAGCGCTTGGTAGGTGCTTTGGGCGAAGAGCGTGATCACCAGGAAGGCCTGGACGAGCAGATTGGTGATCAGAAGCGAGATCGACGGCACGCCGCGCTCGCTTTCATGGCCGAAGAATTTGGGCATCGTGCCGTCCTTTGCGGCGGCATGCGGAATTTCGGCCGCAAGCAGCGTCCAGCTCAGGAAGGCGCCGACCACCGACACCACGAGCGCGATGTTGATGAGGATGGCGCCCCAGGGGCCGACAACGGCCTCCAGCACACCGGCCATTGAAGGGTTCTTCAATGCGGCAAGTTCGGGCTGGCTCAGGATGCCGAGCGACAGCAGCGACACCAGGGCATAGAGCGCGAGGCAGGTGAAGAAGCCGAGAACCGTCGCCGTGGCGATGTCCTTGCGGCGCTCCGCACGGCCGGAAAAGACGCTGGCGCCCTCGATGCCGATGAACACCCAGAGCGTCACCAGCATGGTGCTTTTCACCTGCGCGGTGATCGAACCGAGACTGGCGTTGCCGAGACCCGTGAAGTCGAGAGACCAGACCTGCAGTTTGAAGGCGACGGCAACAACCCCGACGAAAAGGACGATCGGAGCAATCTTTGCAACCGTGACGATGAGGTTCACGACGGCAGCCTGCCGGATGCCGGCGAGAACCAGGACATGGATCAGCCAGAGCAGGATCGATGCGCCGAGCACCGCCTGCCAGGTATTTCCATCGCCAAAAGCCGGAAAGAAATAGGACAGGGCGCTGAACACGATCACCGCGTAGGAGACGTTGCCGACCCAGGCGCTGATCCAGTAGCCCCAGGCGCTGTTGAAGCCGATGAAGGGGCCGAAGCCGGCCTTGGCGTAGGCATAGGGCCCGGCATCGAGCTCGGGCTTGCGGGTCGCAAGCGATTGATAGACGAAAACCAGCGCCAGCATGCCGACCGCGGTGATCGCCCAGCCAATCAGGATTGCGAGGGGACCAGCACCAGCCGCCATATTCTGCGGCAGGCTGAACACGCCGGAGCCGACCATCGAGCCGATCACCAATGCGGTCAGGGACCCCAATCGAAGTTTCGTTGGCACCGCGGTCACGACTTTCGGAACCGGGATGTTGAAATCAGCCGTAGTCATGATGCTCTCCCCAATTTGAAGGCTCTGATGGGAGGCAATAGACAGGAAGACAGGACTGACAGCTTTGATGCGGGTCAATAAGCGGTTGCTGAATAAAACGAGTGGTGTTGGTGTTCCGGTTTCTGGGTCGCCGCACCAATGCCTGCTCTTATTTTGTCCGCTCCGCCCATGTCGCATTGCGCGCTTCCAGGGCCATTTTGAACAAGGAGCGACCGACTTGCGCCCCCGAAATCGGCCAGGGCGCAAATCGGATTTGGTCTATTGGTAGGTCGTCAGGCGATGTCCGCCGGCTCGGCTTTGCGTTTTCGCCCCGTGATCATGGCCCGTACCAGGTTTTCGCGATGGCGAAAGCTTGCCAGCGCGATGCCGCCTATATGGAAAAGGACCAGCACAAGTAAGCCGTGCGCGCTCAGACTGTGCGCCGTTTCGACCCACGACACGCCGAAATAAGCGTCCGTCGTCATCAGCCAGCCGGTCAGTGCGGTTGACCCCATCGCCGCGATCAGCACGACCACCATTGCGCCGCCGGCCGGGTTGTGGCCGATGTACCGGGCTTCGCGACCGCTCAGTATTGCCGAGAGATAGCGCAGCACCGTCGCCGGGTCGCGCACGAATTGAGAGAACCGCGCATAGGGCGTGCCCAGAACGCCCCACAAGAGCCGCATTGCGACTAGCGCGGCAGCGGTGTAGCCGGCCCAATGGTGAATGTCCTCGGAGGAATGGGAGGTGAGCCAGGCCGTGACGAAGCTGAGCACAAGCGCCCAGTGGAAACTCCTCACGACCCGGTCCCAGACGCGCACCATCTCTTGAGATGGCTGCGCGTCCGTGGCTATCGAAACGTTCGGATCAATTTTCGCCGGCTTCGGCATTGTCGAGCTTTTCAAGGGTCTCGGCATTGTAGGCCAGATTCACTTTCTTGCCGGCCTTGTCGACCGCATAGACCTCGTAACAACCCTTCTCGACCTTGATCTGGCGGACGGTGAGACCTTCGCCGGTCAATTGCGCCTCGAGCGTTGCCTTGGGCTTGAACTGTGATTTCGGGGCGGTGCTGCAGCTGCCGCCGGCGGCGAGCGCCGGTCCTGCAATCATGCCAGCGAGAGCGGCGAGGACGAGTGTGCGATACATGATGGCTCCATTCGGGAGGTTGGGCGTCGATGTTGCGCCTGCGGGTGGGATTTCGATAGGTCCTGTCAGACGGCGATTTCACCGTCATTGGTCGAAATAGCCCGTTCAACCTGACAACTGGCTGACAGTTGGGTCGGGGCCGCAGATAGGGCTCGCGCCGGCCGGTTTGATCTGGCGCAAGGACGGCGGGTAATGCAGCGAGCAGGATGACCATCAGGATGTAGAGCGCTTCTGCTGCCGTCCTGAAAGAGGATCACCATGAAAGGCATATCGAGGAGAGCGGCGCTCGGGCTTGCGGCCGCAATGCTGATGGCGGGCAATGCTGGCGCTGCTGAGCTTGTTCAGATCTCGCTGTGGGACAAGGGCGCGAGTACGGAGATGCCGATGGGTCTTACTTACGCAACGCCAGGACTCGATCTCTCCAAGGCCACCATGGGCATGAAGGCTTCCCCCGCAGCGGTGAAGGCCGGGGAGGTCACATTCAATGTGAAGAATGACTCCAAGGACACCGTTCACGAAATGATCGTGATGTACCTTGCCGATCCCGGCAAGCCACTTCCTTACGTTGAGGCCGAGAACCGGGTCGACGAAGACAAAGCCGGCGACAAGGGCGAAGTTTCGGAGCTTGATCCCGGTAAATCGGGCACGTTGACTGTCGAACTGAAGGCCGGAAAATACCTGCTTATCTGTAACGTGCCAGGTCACTTTGGAGCCGGTATGTGGGCCGAGTTCACCGTCGATCCATAAACCCCAGAACAAGGCAGCGCTAAGAAGCCTGTGACGTGTCGCAGTTTTCGAAAGCTTGGCGGGATCGCATCCCATCGCCTGATGTCGTTATAGCGGAGGAGTGGATCGTAATCCGCTTCGTTTGTTTCCGGGGCAACATGGAGCGCGTCATGAGAGCAATGGTGCTCGAAAGCATCGGCACTCCCTTGAAACTGGTCGACAGATCCGACCCCATACCGGGGGTGGGCGAGATCAGGTTGAAGGTCGAGGCATGCGCTGTCTGTCGGACCGATCTGCATGTCATTGATGGCGATCTGCGTCATCCAAAATTGCCGCTGATTCCCGGTCACGAAATCGTCGGCATCGTCGATTCCGTGGGCAAGGGCGTGGCGCGTTCCAGGATCGGGCGGAGAGTCGGTGTGCCATGGCTTGGGCACACTTGCGGGCATTGTCCCTACTGCGCCACAGGACATGAAAATCTTTGCGATGAGCCAGATTTCACGGGCTACACACGCGATGGCGGCTTTGCCAGCCATGTCATTGCCGACGCGCAATTCGCCTTCGATCTGGACCAGGATGCCGATCCCGTATCGCTGGCGCCGTTGCTCTGCGCCGGCCTGATCGGCTGGCGATGCCTGAAGAAGGCCGGTGACGGCAAGCGGCTCGGAATTTACGGCTTCGGCGCCGCCGCGCATATCGTCGCTCAGATCGCGATCTGGCAAGGCCGTGAGATTTTCGCTGTCACCCGGCCCGGTGACGAGCAAGCACAGGATTTCGCGCGCTCGCTCGGAGCAACCTGGGCGGGCGGTTCGGATCAACTTCCGCCCAGGCAGCTCGATGCCGCGATCATCTTCGCTCCTGTGGGCGACCTGGTGCCGATCGCGCTTGGTGCCGTCCGCAAGGGTGGCCGGGTGGTTTGCGGCGGCATTCACATGAGTGAGATTCCGGCGATGGCCTACGAATTGCTCTGGGAAGAGCGCGAACTGGTGTCGATCGCAAACCTGACGCGCCGCGACGCCGAAGAGTTCTTTCCCATCGCCAAGCGCGCGCAGGCGCGCACGCACACCAAGGTCTATCCGCTGGAACTGGCCAATCAGGCATTGGACGATCTGAGGCAAGGCAGATTGAGTGGCGCCGCCGTTCTCGTGCCGTGATTGACAGTTGAGGATTATCTGGCCCGTTCTCCCAGATCGCGCATTTGTCGGATCCACTTCGCGCGGGTCGCATCGCTGGCGCCGGCGACCATGCCGAACAAGGTCTCGCGCACCGGGTTGATGCCGACAAAATGCAGGATGCTTCGCTTCATGCCGGCGATGCCGTGTCCAAGAAACCACAGCCGGTAAAGAACGGAAGGCATGCCCATCGTCACCACAACGCGCGCGGAGCGGCCGCGAAGCAATGTCTTGGTGAAGCCGGTACCCTTGTCCGGATAGGCAAAGGCCGTTCCCGGCCGCATGACCTGTTCCAGGAATGCCTTGAGCATGGCCGGCATGGTCCCAAGCCACAGCGGAAAGACAAAGACAATGTGCTCCGCCCAGACGATCGCTTCGGCTGCGTCCTTCAGCTCATCGGGAATCGAACCGTGCTCGAACTCCTGCATTGTCCGCAGCATCGGAAAATCGATCGCCGCCAGATCGACCCGGCGGACGGCGTGCCCCGCCTTCTCCGCGCCCTCGCCATAGGCCCTGGCGAGACCGCGGCAGAGGCGGTCCGGGGACGGGTCGGGATGGCCGACCACAATCAGGATGCGTCGCGACATGGTCTACTCCCAGTGAGCCTGACGTTTTCTCGTCAGGGCCGCTCCACCCTCGCCACCTGATAGGTGTGCATGGCGCCGTTGCGCTCGATCGACACGTATTCGCCGGTCACAAACCGTTCGTCGCCGAGATGAAAGCCGATCTCGTCGTCGCGATCGCCGTCGGCGTAGTCGAAGAACCACTGTCCGCCGGGCTTGCGCCTCAGCCGGCCGATCAAATCCTCCTCGCCGGTACGAAAGCGGCGCACGCGACAAGAGGCCCTGTGCGATTTCCACTCTTCCGCATCGATCTTGCCTTCGCCGGTCAACGGAGCCAGCACGTCGTAGCCTTCTTCGCGGTCGCCTTCCGGGTGGCCCTTTTCACGCGCAAGCAGCAGCCGGACATTGCGGAATTTCGGGGTGAGGTCCTTCAAACTGGTCATGGCGAACTCCTTTCACGGAGTCTCATAGATCGGTGGCGGGAACTGGCCCTTGATCCGCATCAAGGAAGGCTCGATCGCCGCGCTTCTACCCAGGACCAAGCAACAACGTGGCGCCGTAGCCGGCGGTCGCAGCGGCGAAGGTTGCGCCGGCCAGCGGCAACCAGAACCCGATCGGCCCGGCAAATACCGCCAATGACAGGCGACCGATCGCATTTGCCGCCAGTGCCGCCAGCACCGCCTGGCCGATAGTCTCGACAGGGACCGAATGCTTGACCAGTCGCAAGGCACTGAGCACCGAGACGTCGACATCGAACGTGCCTGCCAGCGCCGAAGTAACCAGCAAGCCGCGGCCGCCGAATTGGGCTGCCAATGCAGCGCTTGCGGTGGCGACAACCGCGAAGAGCAGTGCGAACAGCAGCAGGGGACCCAACTCGAATGGATTGCGCGCAATAGCGCTGCCTTCTCCATTCCCGCTGTCGCGAGTCATCAGCAATGCGCCGCAGACAGCGAAGGCGAGCGCGGCTGCCATCGCCGCGATAGCGACCGAAGCAAACACGCCTGGCTCTATGATCAGAACCACGGCGCAGACGCGGAGCACCGAAACCATTGCAGCCAGGGATGCCGCGCCGGCGAGCGGTAGCGGATTGCTCGCCGAGGCGGCGTTGCGGGCAAGCGCCAAGGTCACGGCGGTGGAAGAGACGATCGCACCGGCGAGCGAGCTGACCAGCAGACCACGCGTATTTCCCAGAATGCGAACACTCACATAGCCGGCGAACGAAATCGAGGCCATCAGCACCGTCAGGAACCAGACTTCCCAAGGGTTGAAACCGCCCCACGGGTCCATAGTCCGGTTTGGCAGCAGGGGCAGAACAATCGCCGTCATCACAGCCAGGATCAGCGCCGACCGGAGTTCGACCCAGGTCAGCCGCTTCAAAAGACCGTGCAGGACCTCGCGGCTGGCCAGGATTGCCGCCAGTGCCGCCCCACCGGCAGCAGCAGCACGATAATCGCCGGCGACGGAAAGCGCGCCAAGGGCAAAAACGCCCAGGCCCGCGATCACGCTCGTGACACTGAAATCCTCGTCATGGGCAGCCTCGCGCGCCTTGTACCAGGCAAAGATTGCCGCAAAGGCGATGAAGCCGCCGACCAGCACCGATACGGAGCCTAGTGCACTCGCCAGCGCCGCGAGCACGCCACCAAGCAGGCCGGATATGCCGAATGTCCGGATGCCAGCGGTGCGACTGCGATCGGGCGCATCCCGCTCCTGCCAACCACGCTCCAAGCCGACAAGAAGACCTATTGCGAGGGCAAGTCCAAGCCGGGCGATGAGCGGATCCATCGGCGCGACGACTTCAGGCGGCGACCATTGGCAGACGGTCACGCACCCACCTGACAATCTGGCCTGCCGTCATTGCGCCGGATGTGCGCGCGATTTCGCGCCCGCCATGAAAGAGGATCATGGTCGGGATGCTGCGAATGCCCAGCCTGGCCGCGACGGCCTGCTCATTGTCGGAATTGAGTTTGATCAGGCGAACATGCGGCTCAAGTTCATTTGCCGCGGCTTCGTAAGCCGGCGCCATCATCTTGCAGGGGCCACACCACGGTGCCCAGATGTCGACGACAACGGGCAGGCTGCTGCGCGCGATCTGATTATTGAAGATCGCGGCATCGACATCTTCAGGATGCCCCGAAAACAGCCGGTTCCCGCACTTTCCGCATTTCGCCTCCATGGCATTGCGGCCCGGCGGCAGGCGGTTGACCCCACCGCACTTGCTGCAAACCACCAGATCTTGCTGTGCCATAGCCATTCACCGATTTTGTTCTCGACCACTATGCGCGCCACAGATGCCCATCGCCAAGGGTGCGCAACGCGTTGAGGATAACCGCCACGTCGATCCCTTCCTGAAGCAGCGCTCCGGCAACCGGCGTGATCTGCCCCATGGCCGCTGCGATCATTGCCAGCCCGGACAGCACCAGCCCGGCGATGATGCTCTGCAAGGCGATCGATCGCGTTCGCCGTGCAATCCGCACCGCATCGGCAACCGGCTGCAGCCTGTCGGTCAGCACGATGACGTCCGCCGCCTCGGAGGAAGCGGTGGCACCACGTGCGCCCATCGCGACGCCGACCGTTGCAGCCGCAAGCGCTGGGGCATCGTTGATGCCGTCGCCGACCATCATCGTCGGTGCCGAGGCTTTCTCGGCTGTGACCGTCGCGACTTTTTCGGCAGGCGTCGCATCGGCGACCAGAGCGTCGAGGTCGAGCAAGGCGGAGATGCGCTTGGCTGCGGCGCCGTCGTCGCCCGTGAGCATGACCATGCGCGTTATGCCGGCAGAGCGCAGTCTGCCGAGTGTATCATGCGCATCAAGACGCAGGGCGTCGCCGAAAGTGAAGACACCGGCAAGCCGTCCGCCGAGTGCTACAAATACCCTGAGTACGGGCTCGTCCCGGTATTTTTCTTCGCCGTTTTTCGCCCAGCCGGGCAGCGGCTTGTCGGCGAGCACGAGAGCTCGCGATCCCGCCACGATCGCCATGTTGTCGACCCGGGCCTTCAGGCCCGCACCGCGATGCTCGCGGACATCACGCGGATGCGAAAGCACCAACTGCCTGCCGCGCGCCGCCCGGATGATCGAGTCGGCGAGTACATGGTGCGAGGCTTGTTCCAGGGATGCCAACAACTGCAGCAGATGGTTGGCGTCACGGCCGGGTGCAGCTTCGATTTCGATGAGCTCGGCGCCGCCGATGGTCAAGGTTCCCGTCTTGTCGAAGATCGCGGTCCGAACTTGCGCAAGCGCCTCCAGAGCCGCGCTGCCTTTCATGAGGATGCCAGCACGCGCGGCACGCGATACGCCACCGATGAAGGCAACGGGCGCGGCGAGGATGAGCGGGCAAGGTGTCGCGACGACCAGCACGGCCAGCGCACGGATTGGATCTCCGGAGATGTACCACGCGGTACCAGCGACCAGCAAAGTGACCGGCAGAAGGAACAGGGCAAAGCGGTCGGCCATGCGAATGAACGGGGATTTAGCGGTCTGCGCTGCAGCCACCATGCGCACGATCGCGGCATAAGTGCTTTGTTCCGAGAGAGCAGAAGCCCGCATGTTGAAGGTCTCGCCGGCGTTGACGGTGCCGCTGCGCAGCACATCCCCTGCGCTGCGTCGTTCCGGCAGGGGTTCTCCGCTCACCGCCGACTCGTCGAGAGAGGCCGAAGCATCGAGCAGGATGCCGTCAACGGGAAGCAGTTCGCCGGCACGAACCAACAGCTCATCACCGACAGCCACGTCTTCGACAGAGATGGTCTCTGTCCCTCGCGTTGACGTCCGATGGGCGACACGCGGCGATCGGTCGGTCAATGCCTTGAGGTTCCGTTCCGCGCGGCCACGAGCGAAATCCTCGAGCGCGGTGCCGCCTGCATACATGATCGCGACCACCACTGCCGCCAAGGGCTGGCCGAGCAGCAGCGCGGCGGACATCGACACCAGCGCAATCGCATCGACACCGAAACGCCCGATCCAGAAATCGCGCAGGATGGAGATGGCGAGAGCCACCACCACGGGTAAGGTCGCCACCGTCCAGATCGTGTTGGCTTCAAGCGGGCCGAGCCCGGTTCGCCAAACTCCGATCCCAACGGCGAGACCCAGTATGGCAATGGCCAGCAATGCGCGTCGCAAGGTGGACTCGTTCATGCGATGCCTTTCGATTTGATCGATGCTCGCCAATTTTCGCCAGCGCTGACGGGGCGCGTCGAACTCGGGCAACAGCTAATAGCGAGAACCGGAGAACGCTTTGATCCAACGCAACGAACGGGCAGGATCGACGGGCGATCATCGCTACGAACAGGAGGCATGAGGGGTGACGATCCGAAATCTCGAACATGTGTTCGCCCCGAAGTCCGTTGCTGTCTTCGGTGCATCGGTGCGCGAAGGCTCCGTCGGCCGTGTCGTTTTCGACAACATCGTCAGCGGTGGCTTCGAGGGCGACATTTGGCCGGTCAACCCGAAATACTCCGAGGTCGCCGATCGGCAATGCTATGCCAAAGCGGCCGATCTGCCTGACGTCCCAGACCTTGGCGTCATCGTCACGCCGCCTGAGACAGTCCCCGGCATCGTACGCGACCTTGCTGAAAAGGGCACGCGGGCGGCGGTCGTGATCACCGCCGGACTGACGCGCGAAAACGGCCTGCGCCAGGCGATGCTCGATGCGGCCAAGCCCACTCTCTTCCGCATCATCGGGCCGAACACGGTCGGGCTGATGATCCCGCCGATGAAGCTCAATGCCGGATTTGCGCATATGGCCGCCAAGCCCGGCAACATCGCGCTGCTGTCCCAATCCGGCGCCATCGCCACATCGTTGATCGATTGGGCGGCCGACAACAATGTCGGGTTCTCCCAAATCGTCTCGCTCGGCGACATGGCGGATGTCGACGTCGGAGATTGTCTCGACATGCTGGCGGGCGATGCGCACACCCGCGCCATCGTCATGTATCTCGAAACCATTCCCAATCCGCGCAAGTTCATCTCGGCCGCTCGTGCGGCGGCGAGGATCAAGCCGGTGATCGCGATAAAATCGGGTCGGCACGAGCAATCGGCCAAAGCGGCCGCGACCCATACCGGCGCGCTATCGGGGGCCGACCGTGTTGTCGATGCGGCGCTGCTGCGGGCAGGCATACTGCGTGTCAAAGGTCTCACTGAGTTGTTCGATGCGGTCGAAACGACCGCTCGTTTCGTTCCGCTAGAACGAGCCCGCGTCGGCATCGTCACCAATGGCGGCGGCGCCGGCGTGCTTGCCGTCGATCAACTCGTCGAAGGCAACGGGGAACTGGCCGAATTGTCGCCGGAAACAATCGCCCGCCTGGATGCCGTCCTGCCGAGCACATGGTCCCGCGCCAATCCGGTCGACATTATCGGCGACGCCCCGCCAGAGCGCTATCAAGCCGCTATCGAGGCCGTCGCGGCCGATGCCGGGACCGACGTCGTCCTGGTCATGAACTGCCCGACTGGGCTCGGCTCGCCGCTTGCCGCGGCGAGCGCGACGGCGGCGCTCGCGCAGGACGGCAAGATTGGCGGCAAACCTGTCCTGACCTGCTGGCTTGGCGAACACACGGCGCGCGAAGGGCGACGTGTTCTTCAGGATGCAGGCATTGCCAGCTTCGAGACGCCAGCGGATGCCGCAACGGCGGTCTCCTACCTCAGCGAATGGTCGCGTGCCCAGCGGGCATTGATGCGCACCCCGTCGAGCCGCGGCGAGGACATCACGAGCCACCGGGAAGCCGTGCTCGCCATATTCAGGCAGGTCGCGGGGGAAGGGCGGCGAATGCTGACCGAGCCCGAAGCCAAGGCAGCAATTTCCGCCTACGGCATCCCGGTGCCCGAGACGATCGTAGCCAGATCTCCTGCCGAAGCGGAGGCGGCCGCCAGCCGGCTCCTCAAGACGTCCGAGCAGGTCGCCGTCAAACTGTTGTCCAAGGCGATCTCGCACAAGTCGGACATTGGCGGTGTGGTGCTCAACATTGCCGATGCAGCTGCCGCAGGAGAGGCCGCACGCACAATCGAGGCGCGCGTGTGCATACACGCACCGCAAGCCGACATTGAAGGCTATGCCATTCAGCCAATGGTGGTGCGGAAACAGGCGCAGGAACTCATCCTCGGCATGAGCCGGGATCCGATCTTCGGGCCGGCCATCCTGTTTGGAGCCGGCGGCGTCTCCGTCGAGGTGATGGACGATACAGCGATTGCATTGCCGCCGCTCGACGACGTTCTTGCCGGTGATTTGATCGACCAAACGCGGATCGGCCGCCTGCTGGCCGGATTCCGCGATCGCAAGCCGGCCGATCGGCAGGCGATCATCACGGCGCTGAACGGCCTGTCACAGATGATCGTCGACTTTCCGTGCCTTGTTTCAATGGACATCAATCCGTTGCTCGCCGATTCCGCCGGCGTGATTGCGCTCGATGCCCGTATCGAGATCGAGCCGGAACGCGTGGAGGAGCCGGGTCCGAATCGGGCGCTTACCATCAGGCCCTATCCGTCGGGTTGGGAAAAAGAGTTTTCGGCCGACGGCGTGCGTTACCATATCCGGCCGATCAAGCCGGCCGACATCGCGCTCTATCCGGATTTCCTCACCAGGATTTCGCCCGATGATCTGCGCCTGCGTTTCCTGTCGCCGCGCAAAAGCTTCACCGACCAGATGTTGAAGCGGCTTACCCAGCTCGACTACGACCGCAACATGGCTTTCGTCGCATTGGACACGAGCACTGGCGCGCTGGCGGGCATCAGCCGGCTATCCTGCGACCCCGACCACGTCGGAGCAGAATACGCTTTGCTGGTGCGGACGGACTTGCAGGGGCATGGCCTGGGTTGGGAATTGCTCAGCCAGATCGTCGACTATGCAAAAGCGGATGGCATACGCTGCATCGAAGGCATCGTGCTGAGCGAAAACAGCAAGATGCTGGCCATGTGCCGCGAGTTTGGCTTCTCGATCACGCATCTTCCGAACGAGCCCGGCCTTGTCGAGGCCAAGTTCGAACTCGGTTGATATCGATCGTACGCACCCAGTCAGGACGCTGTGCGCAGGATCTCGGAAGCATCGTGCGCGCAACATCTTCTCAATTCGGCGACGATGTCGACGAGCTGTCGATCGGAGTCGGTCCGGCGCCAACTGGCCTGGCTGGCATTGCTCTGCAATTGACGCGACAGGATATCGACCGTGGCGTCCGAGGGGCCGCCCTTGCGTTCATTGACCCGCTGCCAAAGGATGAGTGGATCCGCCTCCAGCCAGAAGCCGGAGAATGCGATACCTCGGTCGCGCGCTGCCTTTTCAATCCGCTCACGATCGGCCGGTCTGTCGAAAACCGCATCAGCGACAACCGAACCCCCCTCGGAGAGGATCAGGCCGGCGCGCCATGCCATTTCGTTGTAGACCCGTTCGGACACCTCAGGTCGATAGGCCTTGTCCGGCAGCCTGGTCTCGGCGGCCACGCCGTGCATCGCCTTGCGGATTCGGTCGCTTTCGACAATGCGTGCGCCGGGCGGCGCTCCAACATAGGCAGCGAGCGCCTCGGCAATGGTCGTCTTGCCGGAACCACTGAGGCCGCCGATGGCAACGAGCCGCGGTTCTGTCCCCTGGAGAAATGTCAGGGCCAGTTCGAAATAGGATCTCGCCTCGGCAATCAGCTTGTCGCTGTCGGCGCTCCCTTCCTCGACCTGCGTTGCGGTTACATGGGCGCGAACGGCAGCACGCACGGCCATGAAAAACGGCAGTAGGATGAAACCGTCTTCATCGTCGGCCTCGTCGAGATAGCGGTTCATCACGAGATTGGCGAGCTGGGGGAAGCCGCGATGCCAGAGGTCCATCAACAAGAAGGCAAGGTCGTACAGAACATCGATGCTGGCGATCTGGTCATTGAATTCGATGCAATCGAAGAGGCGAGGCTCGCCATCGAAAAGGCAGATGTTGCGCAGGTGCAGATCGCCATGGCACCGGCGGATCTTGCCCGCGGCCTCCCTGCGGTCGAGCAATCCGGCATGCCGGGCAAGCGCGGTGCGGAAGGCCCCGGCAAAGGTCTCGATCTCCCGTTTCGTAAAAACATGGCTGGTGCCAAAGCCGGCCTCGTTGATGTCGAGCACGCCCATCAAATTGAACGAGCCAGTGCCATTGTGGACCTCCGGAGCTGCGCGATGATATCCTACGATCATCCGTGCTACGGCGGTCATGAGCACCGGCGTCAATTCTCCCGCGGTTGCCATTCGATCGAGAAGCTTCGACTGGTCGAAGCGGATCATCTCGATCGCCGCGTCGAGCATTTGGCCGGTGCCGTCAAGAGCCAATTTGTCGTCGGCTTCCCGCGTGATGCGACGCACCCTCAGATAGAGGCCGGGAGCGGTTTTCGAGTTGAGTTCTATCTCTTTCTCACAAGCGGCCAGCCTCAGTGCCGGCGTCGAGAAATCGACATAAGGCAGCTTGACCGCCCGCTTCATCTTGTAGGCGCGTTGGCCAACAAGGAAAATACGTGAAATGTGAGTCTCGATCGCCTCGACGGGCCCAATAGCGCCATGGGTAGCAGGATCAAGCAGAAACGCGGCAGCGGCTTGCTGGTCGTCGACGATCATGGCCGGCCTACCCAGTGTGTCTTGCGAAATTCGTTTCCGCGATCTGCGCTCATTGCTGCAATGTCTGGACATAACCTGCCAACTCATGGATGCGTTCCCTGGTGACGATTTCGCCTGCGTTCGGGCCATATTTCTTCACGTCGGCAGGCAGGAATTGGCTGCCCCACACTGGCATGTCGCGCTCGCCATGCGCCGGCACCATGGCGCGACCGTCGATCACGGCATAAACGCGCCAGTAAGGGAATTCGCCGCCATTGCGCCTGGAGAGGCGTGTCAGGTCGCTCGGCCGCTTCAACAGCTCGTCGCCCAACGGGCCATCGCCCTTGCCTTCGGGACCATGGCAGACGGCGCATGAGTTCATGTATTCGGCCTTGCCGTCGCCGAGTTCCTGGGCGCCGGCCGCGTTGAAGGCCAATCCTGCCAGAGCCACTGTGATCAGGAATCTCATGTGTGTTTCCCCGATTGTTCGGCTGAAATCTAAAGCCTTGCTTTGGCAGTGCGTTGATGCGGATCAAATGCTGCCGCAGTCACGGTGTTTGATTCAACGCAATGAACGCGCCGACCGCCCTCGCTAATGACTGAAACCACGACTGACCCTTCAATCGAAATCAGGAGTTGCCGCCGTGACTTTCAGGACATTGCTTACGGTTACCGGGCCGAGCCAGGGTGAAGGCGATCTAAAGCTAGCCGCCTCGCTGTGCGAACAGGTCGGCGCCCATCTCTCCGTGCTCGTCCTCGAGCTGGCCGCACCGCCCTCCGGCGGCGAGTATGCCGCTGTCGTCTCACCGGCATGGCTGGAGGAACGCCAGGCCGAACTGAAAAGGCTGGAGAAGAGAATTTCTGACGTCGCTGGCTTTCTCTCCCAGACCGCCGTATCGGCCGATCTGAGCGACGACTATCCCGACATGGGATGGGCGGACGACGTCATCGGAAGGCGTGCCCGCTACGCCGATCTGACCATTCTCGGACCGGACCTGCTGGCAAGCCATACGCTCAAGGACAAAGTCATCGAGGGCACGCTGTTTTCGTCAGGAAAGCCCATTCTGCTCGTCCCCGAGGGCTCGCACCCGACGCTGACGCCGAAACGCATCCTCGTTGCATGGGACGCCCGTCTTGAGTCATCGCGCGCCGTCCGCGAGTCGCTAGATATGCTGAAAGGCGCCGAAGATGTGCGCCTTGTCATCGTCGATCCCATTGAAAACGAATTCCATCATGGCGAGGAGCCGGGTGCAGATGCCGCGGCCTATCTTGCCCGGCATGGCGTCAGGGTTACGGTCGAGCGGCTGCCAAGCGCGAACCATTCGGTTGCCGACGTCCTTCGCCAGCATGCCGGCGACGTTGCGGCCGAGCTGATAGTCATGGGCGCCTATGGTCATTCCCGTTTGCGCGAGCGGATTTTCGGCGGGGTCACCAAGTCGATGCTTGAGGGTCAATTGCTGCCGGTCTTGATGGCGCGATAGGAATTCAACGGTTGGAAAAAAGGGCCGGCGCAGATTGCGCCGGCCCTTTTCATTTCTCGCGAGACTTGATGGGGCGACTACTCGCTCGCTTCCCGTCCGGACACCTGCTCGATCAGGATCCGAAAGAAAACGTGCGGTGCACTGTCGGCTGTGGGAGGAACGATGGGCTTGAGTGCACCGGGTTCCCACCAGTCGGAGTGCTTGCTCAAGACCGACCAGGCATGATCCCGCTCAAGCTTGTGGCCGATCCGGTCAGGCAGTTCTTCGTATCGGCCGTCGGCAACGACGCTTCTCCATCCTCGCCCCTGGCCATGTTCATCGACCTGGACGGACACCAGCGGATTGGCCCGCATCCATTCGATCTTTTTCCCCGGCATTGAAAACGCGTAAAGATGAGCGTCCGAATGGGCGTAGTGGAAGGGCACGATGTAGGGTTGCCCGTCCTTCGCGCATGCCAGGTGGCCAACGCGATTGGCCGTCAGCAATTTGGTACATTCCAAAGCAGAAAGCGTGCGGATCTGCATCAGTGCGATCTCCTGTTCTTCACGGCTTTTGAACTAGGCCGGAGACGTGCCGCTGGCCAGTTTTGTACAGTTGGGCAGCCTCGTCCATAGCGGAGACAACGTCGTTGTCGGAGAGCTGCGGGAATCGCAGATAGTGGTGGCCCAAGGCCCGGAACTGTCCTGGCTGACTAAGGCAGACCACACGGTCCGCTTCCTGCTCCAGCGCGGCGACCGTCTCTTGCGGTGAAACGGGCACTGCCACGATGATTTCCCTCGGTGACCGGCGTTTAAGGGCGCGGATCGCGATTTTCATGGTCGTACCGGTCGCGGCCCCGTCATCGACGATGATCGCGGTCTTTCCCGCAATCGAGATCGGTTTGGTCTTCCCGCGATAGGCAGCGCGCCGGCGTTCGAGTTCTGGCCGCTCATTTGCAATCAAGACACGTAGTTCGCTTTCGTCGAGCGCATAGGTTTCGACAATCTCACGGTTCAAGACGACGTCGCCAGGGTCGCCGTCGACGATTGCGGCAACAGCCAGCTCGGGATTGCCCGGGGCGCTGACCTTGCGGACGATAAGCAGGTCAAGAGGAGCGTTGAGGGCCCTGGCCACTTCCACTGCGACGGGCACGCCGCCACGCGGCAATGCCAGCACGATGGGCTGGTGCAGTTGAAGCCTGCTAAGTTCCAGGCCAAGCTTCACTCCAGCCTCTTCCCGGTCGCGGAACATCGGTCAATCCACCGGCCACAGTTTTCGCAGCGACTTCTTCATCGAGTTTCTCACCTGTACGATCTCACCATGCGAAATGTGACGGTCGAGAAGCTTGAACACGGCACTGATCGCGACATCGAAGTCGATCTCCTCATCATAGCCGAAACTGTTTCTGACGCTGATAATAAAGTCGCGCTTCGTGCGCTCATGCGCAGGCACCGCAGGATTCCAGCCTTCGAAATAGATGCCGCGGACCAAAACAGGCAGTTGCGCCGAGAGGTCGGCCATTTCCGCCGGCGACAGCCAATCCCGCACTGTGTGCAGGACAGACCTCAGGAGACGGCACGCGCTCGGCTCGCTCCAGCAGAGGTCCTTGGCGAGCTCCTTGACCCACTGTTGCGCCTGCTGGCCAGCGTGCGTGAAGTCAGCGAAGGACGTGTGAGAAATATGACCCATGGCGATGCTCCTCGAAGATTTGAACCCCATTCTCAGGCATCGAAGGGCTTTGAGCATTGAGCAGGATCAAACTGCTCATAGGCAAAGGAGATGGAGGCCGTTTGGGCAGGCGGCGGCTTTCAGCCGCCGGATTTCTGCACCAGCAAGGGCACGATCCGATCGCTCTTCGCGACAGCGGGCCGGCCGGCGGAACCGTAGGGAATACCGAGCGCATCCCATGTCTCGACCAGCGCGTCCTGCAGTCTCGCGATCAGCGTGTCCGAATGGAACGGCGTCGGCGTGATGCGCAGCCGCTCCGTGCCGCGTGGCACGGTCGGGTAGTTGATCGGCTGGATGTAGATGCCGTGCACGCCAAGCAGGCGATCGCTGGCCATCTTGCAGAGCTCGGGGTCGCCGACCAGCAGCGGCACGATATGGGTTGGCGACTCCATCACCGGCAGGCCGGCCGCCGACAGGATCTGCTTGGTCCGGCTCGCTTGCTGCTGCTGCGCGTCGCGCTCGGCCTGCGAGCGCTTCAGATGGCGGATCGAGGTGGTGGCCGCTGCGGGCGG